>JBEPXK010000083.1:0-10730 GCA_041641915.1 Planctomycetota bacterium | reverse complement strand
CAAGAACCAGGTCATCGCCAGTGGCGGGGCGGCGTCCGGCATGATCGCGGTCGATGCGATAGGAGTGGCTGATGTTGCGCAGTTCAATCCGGGCCATATCAGCTCTCGTCCATCCTCACCAACAGGGCGCCATCGCCGCCGTCGAACAGGAAGCAGGCGGTGGGATCGAGATGAGCCGTGACCGTGCTGCCCATGGTATGGTGACCGATGCCTTGTTCCCAGGCCACGAAGGAGGTCTGACCGTGACGCAGATGCAATTCGGTGTCCGATCCGACCACTTCGCTGAGCTCGATGGTGGCAGAGATCGGCACCGTTCCCGGACCCGGCTGCAGCGATAGGGCGTGGGCCCGGATGCCGCAGAGCAGGTCCCTTCCGTGGAGGCGGTCCACCACCGCGCCGACTGCGATGTCGATATCCCCGGCGATGCGCAGGGCCGCCCGGTCGCCGGGGCCGTGTAACTCAGCCGGGAACAGATTCATGCTCGGGTGGGAGAAATAGTGGGCCACCGGTACAGATATGGGACGATGATAGACCTCGTCCACCGGCCCGTACTGCAGCAGGCGGCCGCGGTGCAGAAATCCGACCTCGGTCGACAGATTGAGCGCCTCGACCGGTTGTGGGGTGGCGTAGACCACCGCCCCCCTTCCCTTGGCCGCAAAAAGGCCGCGGATCTCGCTGCGCAGCTCCTCCTGCAATTTCACATCGAGGTTGGTCAGCGGTTCGTCGAGAAAGATGTAGTCGGCGTCCTTGGCCAGAGCCCTGGCGATGGCCAGCCGCTGTTGCTGACCACCGGAGAGTTCATGGGGAAGCTTCTCTAGATGGCCTTCGATCTTGAGCAGGCGTGCGGTGCGCTCTACCTGACAACGGATCTCTGCCGCGGAAGGCCCAGGACGTCGGCAGCGCAGGGGGCTGGCGATGTTCTCGAACACGCTCATCGAGGGATAATTGACGAACCACTGATAGACCATGCTGATGCTGCGCCGCTGGACCGGAACGTCGGTGACATCGACCTCGTCGTAGTAGACCCTGCCGCGGTCCGGCTTCTCGATTCCGCACATGATGCGCAGCAGACTGGTCTTGCCCTCACCGGTGGGCGCCAGCAGGCTGATGAAGGCGCCGTCGTCGATGGTCATGCTTACGTCGCGCAGCACCTCAACGCCGTCATAGCTCTTGCAGATGTTTTCAAGGCGGATGCCCATGGAGCACGATCCTGGCGAGCCCGCGCCGAGCCTGAGCTCAGGCGTAGGCGGTCTGGAAATCGGTGATGCGCTGGTAGATGCCGCGGTCGATCAGCGCATCGACGGTATCGGCGAAGATGCCCTTGAGTTCGGTGTACGTGCGGTGGTGCTGCTCGATCGGCTCGATGGTATCTGACGGATGGACCATCGCCGCGACCCCCTCTTCGACCGAGGTGAACACGCCGCAGCCGACCGCGCCAAGGATGGCAGCTCCGAGACCGGTGCATTCGCTGCAGCGCAGGCGTTGGAGCGGCCGGCCGTAGACATCGGCCTGGAGCTGGTTCCAGAACGGCGATTTGGCACCGCCACCCGATAGGCGGATGATCTCGAAGGGTCGACCCAGGACCCGCTCCATGGCCTCGACCACCAGACCAGTGGCCATCGTCACCCCTTCGAGCACCGAGCGGGCCATGTCCTTGCGATCGTGCATGTGTGACAGGCCCAGGCTGCCGCCTTTGGCGTGGTCGTGGACCTTGGGCGAGAGCATACCGTCGAAGTAGGGGAAGGAGAGATGGCCGCGGGCGCCGATTGGGCTCTTGGATGCCTGCAGGGTGATGAGGTCGTAGACGTCGACACCGAGATCCTGGGCTGCGCTGACCTCGCCGTTGGCATAGGTGTTGCGCCACCATTTCAGCGCCGATCCGGCAGTGAGCAGGAAGCCTTCCATGTCCCATCGACCGGGCATGCCCGAGCCGCCGATGCACACCGCGTGCTCGGGGTCATGTCGCGGGCGATCGATGTGGGCGACCATGACCATGGCCGTGCCGATGGTAATCTCGGCCATACCTTCGCGGTCGATGCCGGCGCCGATGGCGGCGCACTGCTGATCGCCTGCGCCGATGGCGATGGGCATGCCGGCGGCAAAACCGGTGGCCGCGGACGCCTCGGGGCTGATCACCCCGACCTGATGCGCCGGGGTGGCCATGGGCGGCAACTTGTCGCGGTCGAGGCCGATGCGCGCGCATAGGTCATCAGACCAGTCGAGTCGATCGATGTCCATGAGTCCGGAGGCGGTGCGTGACGCCGGGTCGGTGACCAGCTCTTCGGCCCCGAGCCGATGCAGGAAGTACTCTTGTCCGTTGAGGATCTTCCACGTCTTCTCGTAGACTTCCGGCCGTCTGTCGATCAGCCACTTGAGCTTGGGATAGGACCAGGAGCTCGACGGCGACAGACCACAGTGCCGGTGGTAGGCATCGGCACCGATATGGTCGTTGATCCAGCCTACCTCCTCGACCGAACGCATGTCGCTGTAGACGATCGAGGGCATCAGAGGGCGCATCGCCCGATCGACGAATACCAGGGTGCCGCGTTGGCTGGAGAAACCGAGCGAACGGATCTGTTCGGGCTCGAGCAGGCTGTTCGAGAGCGCCTCCTGCGCCGCTTCGCACAGCTGACTCCAAACCACGTCGACGTCCTGTTCGACCCAGCCGGGGCGCGGGTAGAGGCAGGGGTATTCGCGGTAGCCCTGGCCCACGATCTGGCCGCCGGTGGTGCTGATGATGACCTTGACCCCAGTGGTGCCGGCATCGATGCCGGCGACGTAGTGCTGTCCGTTGCTGATCATAGGTGTCGGCTCCTGTGGCGCGCGACGGCACGGTAAAAGGCGTCAGGTCGCGGAATTCCACTGCCGGGATACATCGCCCGGAGTCACGGCGCTTCGCTCGGTCGGCCGACCCACACATAGCGCTGCTATGCCCCGATCGGTCTTGCTCATGAAACACCGCGCATCCAGCACGCTGCACCCTTTCGCGGCGGAACTCCTGATGGATCCGGACCAGAGGGTGGACCCGGAACTGGCGCACATGGTTCCAACCGGATGCGGCTGTCAAGACGGTATACCTCAAGGCCGCCATACTGTCGCAACCGTTACCCCGTAAGCGGGCATACTGTTGCGAACGTTGCCGACTCGCGCGAAGCGGATGTTGCTAATGTTGCATGGCGGCCGACGCGCTGCCCTTCACCGTATTTTTTTCGCTGTACACCGTTGCAAACGTTGCGTCCGGCTGTCTGGTTGAATAAATCGGACGGAATGCATGACGTTTTTGTTTTAGTCGCGAATCCAAGAGCGTAGCGTAACAGCACCTGCCCTCCGTTACCGACCTGCGAACCACGGGTAGACCCCCCGGGCGACCTGCGGGCCGAAGAGCGTTTTTCGC
This sequence comes from Planctomycetota bacterium, assembly GCA_041641915.1. Taxonomy (GTDB): domain Bacteria; phylum Planctomycetota; class UBA11346; order UBA11346; family UBA11346; genus SLQH01. The sequence continues at coordinate 7,336 of JBEPXK010000083.1, read as the reverse complement.
CGCAATTCGTTGGCTTTATGCATCAATGTCCGCCGCGAGCCACGTGCCTTGATCGTGGCCGTCAGGCCTATGCCTGAGACGCAAGGGACCAGCGCCCCCTCTGTAAAGACCACCTTTATATTACGCGGTCCTCGACCACTGCCGCCGGGGCGTTCGCCCCGAGCAATACACGAAGGACCTGCCGCTGGTCCTCGCCGCCTTCTCGGGTCGATGCAGCTGTGGGTCCATCATCAAAGAGCGCGCCGCATGGAGCTCGATCGGTCGGATACTGGCCCGTACGCAACTTCGAAGCGGATTGCTGTCATAGATTTATATGTACATGCGCCTATACGCACGACCAACGCGTTGGGATGAGGCCATGCAAAATCAAATGCTTGTGTCCATACCTGTGGTTCCTATGTTCCTGGCTCGACCTCGGCCGGAAGCACCGGTCGGATGACCCTCGCGCCGTGGAGGCCGCCCATGCACAACGACGGCATGCCCGATGCCGACCTCCTGGTCCGGATGTACCGGACCCTGTTCAGCATCCGCCGCTTCGAACAGCGCGGCATCCAGCTCTACAGGCAGGGGCTGATCCGCGGCTATTTCCATCCCTACCTGGGCGAAGAGGCCATCGCCACCGGCGTATGCGCTGCGCTGCGCCACGGCTATGACTACATCGCCTCGACCCATCGCGGCCACGGCCACTGCATCGCCTGGCAGGCCGATCTCAAACGCATGACCGCCGAGTTGCTCGGTCGTGCAGACGGGTACTGTCGCGGCCGCGGCGGCTCGATGCATATCGCCGACGTGACGGTCGGCAATCTCGGCGCCAACGGGGTTGTCGCGGCCGGGATTCCGATCGCCGTCGGCGCCGCTCTCGGCGCTCAGATCCGCGGCGAGGATAGGGTCGCGGTGGTCTTCTGTTCCGACGGCGCGGCCAATAACGGCACCTTCGCCGAGGCGCTCAATCTGGCCGCGGCCTGGAGCCTGCCCTTCGTCATGGTCATCGAGAACAACCAGTATGCCGTCTCCACACCGATCGAGCAGTCGGCACGCGAGCCGCAGCTCTACAAGCGCGGCATCGGATACGGGGTCGAGAGCGTGCGCGTCGACGGCAACGATGTGGTCGAGGTCTACCGCGCCGCGGCCCGGGCCGCGGCGGCCTGCCGGGCCGGCGAGGGACCGGCGTTGATCGAGGCAGTGACCTGGCGCCATCAGGGGCACCACGTCAACGATCCCGGCGCCTACATGCCGCAGGATACGATGGCCTACTATAAACAAGAGCACGATCCGGTCGACCTCGGCCGGGCACTGTTGCGCGATCGTTGCGCCATGAGCGAAGAGGCGATCGCGGCCATCGAGGCCGAAGTCGAAGCCGAACTCGAAGAGGCGGCCACCTTTGCCAAGAACAGCCCGCAACCCGCCACCGATGAATTCCTGGCCGAAGTGGCCGCCGCCGTCTGAGCTATCGGAGCACGTCATGACCACCGCTTGCAGCGAGAGCGTTACCGCCAACCGCACCATCATGTACCGCGAGGCCCTCAACGAAGCGCTCCACGAGGAGATGCGGCGCGACGCGTCGGTCTTCGTCATGGGCGAGGGCATCGCCGAGCGCGGCGGCTCCTACAAAGTGACCGTGGGCCTGCTCGACGAATTCGGCCCGGACCGGGTCCGCGACACGCCGATCTCCGAGGCCAGCTTCACCGGCGCCGGAATCGGCGCAGCGATCACCGGCATGCGACCGGTGGTCGAGATCCTGTTCGTCGATTTCGCCCTGCTGATCCTCGACCAGATCATCAACCAGGCGGCCAAGTTCCATTTCATGTCCGGCGGTCACGGCCACGTCCCGCTGGTCCTGCGCACCCAGGGCGGGGTCGGCAACGGCCTGGCAGCGCAACATTCACAGAGCCTGGAGGCGATTTTCTATCATGCGCCCGGACTCAAGGTGGTGATGCCGTCCTGCCCGCAGGATGCCAAAGGCCTGCTCAAGGCTGCGATCCGCGACGACGAGCCGACCATCTTCATCGAGCACAAACTGCTCTACATGGACAAGGGGCCGGTGGCCGAGGAGGTCGAGCCGATCGAACTCGGCCGTGGCGATATCAAGCGCGCGGGTGGTGATCTCACCCTTATCGCCTGGTCGGGCATGGTGCCGCGCTGTCTGGCCGCGGCAAAGACCCTGGCCGCCGAGGGGATCGATTGCGAGGTGGTCGATCCGCGCACCCTCCACCCGTTGGACAAGGACCTGATCCTGGAATCAGTGCGCAAGACCGAGCACGTGGTTATCGCCCAGGAGGCGGTGCGCCGCGGCGGCGTGGCCTCGGATATCGCCTCGATCATCCAAGCGGAAGCCTTCGACCATCTCGACGCCCCGATTGAGATCGTCGCCGGGCTCGATACTGCCATCCCCTTCAATCTCGAGCTGGAGAAAGCCTGCGTGCCGCACGAGGCCGACATCATCGCTGCGGTGCGGCGCTGCCTGGCCTGAACCGATCGCGGCCGCGATAAGGAGGACGTAGATGCCCCTGGTGAGCATGGGACCGATGTTGCGCGCGGCGCGGGCCGGCGGTTATGGCGTCGGCGCCTTCAACATCGTGGATTACACCTCATTCAAGGCAGTGGTCGAGGCGGCCGACGAACTCGACGCGCCGGTCATCGCCCAGGTCTCGGTCAAGACGGTCAAGCTGTGGGGCTATCGCGCGATCGCCGCCTGGGCTCGTCAGCTGGCCGGAGCAACTACGGTACCGGTGGCCCTACACGTCGACCACTGCAGGGACCTCGACGTCATTCGCGCATGCATCGAAGCCGGTTGGACCTCGGTCATGTTCGATGGCTCACACCTGCCTTTCGCCGACAACCTGGCCGCGACCCGAGAGGTGGTGGGCCTGGCCAAGCCGCACGGCATCGCGGTCGAGGCCGAGTTGGGGGCCATCGGCGGTGTGGAGGACGATATCGCGGTGGCCGACGAAGACGCGCGCCTGGCCGACCCCGAGGAGGCGGCGCGTTTTTGCCATGGGCTCGAGCTCGACGTCTTCGCTCCGGCCATCGGCACCGCGCACGGCGTCTACAAGGGCGAACCACGTCTCGCCTTCGACCGCATCGACCGCATCGCCAACGAGACCGGCGTCCCGCTGGCCCTGCATGGCGGCACCGGTCTGGCCGACGACGTCTTCCGCCGCTGCATCGCACTCGGATGTGCCAAGGTCAACATCTCGACCCAGATCAAATACGCCTTCGTCGAAGGATTCGCCGCCTTCCACGCCACCGGACCGAAAGTCGAGCCGGTGCTCTACCTCGACGCCCAGCTCGCCCGCCTGCGGCGTGAGGTGGCGGCAGACATCGAGCTCTTCGGCGCCGCCGGCAAGGCCCACGCCGCGGTGGAGGTGTAGACATGGATGCGCTCGTCATGCCCCAGGTGGGGCAGGATCTACCCACCGGCCGCATCGTCGAATGGCACAAGGCACCGGGCGATACGCTCACCGCTGGCGAGGTGGTGCTGGTGGTCGAATCGGAGAAGGCGGTGTTCGACGTCGAGGCCGAACGCGGCGGGGTGCTCCTGACCCGGGTCCATGAGGCCGGGGCGGAGGTCGATGTCCTCACCCCGGTCGCCTGGATCGGCGAGGCCGGCGAAGCGCCGCCACCTGCCACCGAGAGTGGGGGCGTCGAAGCACGCTCATCCACCGATGCCCCCACCGCCGTGGCCCCGCTGCTCATGCCACAGGTGGGGCAGGATCTGCCCGAAGGCCGCATCGTCGCGTGGCACAAGGCCGAGGGCGAACCGGTCAGTGCCGGCGAGGTGGTACTGGTGGTGGAATCGGAGAAGGCTGTATTCGAGGTCGAAGCCGAACTCGGCGGGGTTCTGCTCAAACGCCTCTACGACGAAGGAGCCGAAGCCCCGGTGCTGCAACCCGTCGCCTACATTGGCGAGGAGGGAGCAGCCGTGCCCGAGCCGACACCCGAGCCGGTGGGCGCCGCGGTTGCCGCGGCGCCGGTCGGGGCGACACCGGCTGCGGCCCCCATGTCCTCGTCCACCAGGACCAGACGCGGCCGCGTGCCCTCCTCGCCCGCCGCGCGTCGGCGCGCCGGCGAATTGGGGCTCGACTGGCAGGCCCTGAGCGGCAGCGGCCCCGGTGGACGGGTGGTGCGCCGCGATGTCGAAGCGGCCGCAGCCACAACCGCGGCTGGCGAGGATCGCCACCAACCCTTCGACCGCATGCGGCGGGTCGTCGCCGAACGCCTGACCGACTCGTGGCGGAACATCCCTCATTTCTCCCTGTCGGTGGATGTCGACATGGCCGCGGCCCAGGCCTGGCGGCGGAGGCGCAATGCCGCCGATGACAGCCGGATCACCGTCAACGATCTCATCGTCCGCGCGGTCGCCGGAGCCCTGCAGGCTCATCCGCGTTTCAACAGCCACGTCAGCGAGAACGGCATCACCCTCAAGGCCGCGATCAACATCGGCATCGCGGTGGCAGTCGACGGCGGGCTGGTGGTGCCGGTATTGGCCGACGCCGGCAACCGTGCGGCAGACGACATCGCGCGTGAGATCAGGTCGCTGGTGAGCGCGGCTCGCGCCGGCCGGGTCGATCCCCGCGTCACCGGCACCTTCACCATCAGCAACCTCGGCGCCGCGGGCATCGACCGCTTTCAGGCCATCATCAATCCACCCGAGTGCGCTATTCTCGCCGTGGGCGCGGTCACAGAAAGGCCAGTGGCGATCGACGGCATGCTTGCGGTGCGTCCGGGTTGCACGTTGACCCTGGCCTGTGACCACCGCGCCGTCGACGGCGTGGGCGCGGCCGCCTTCCTCACCACGATCAAGACCGCCCTCGAGACCGGCTACACCGATCCCACCACGTCCTGAATCACCGTCTTTCGTCAAGGAGCCCCATGTTCAAAGCCCTGCTCTTCGATTGCGATGGCGTTCTCGTCGACACCGAACGCGACGGCCATCGCGTCGCATTCAACCGCGCTTTCGCCGATGTGGGACTTGCGGTCGAATGGGACGTCGCAACCTACGGCGAACTGGTCACCGTATCCGGCGGCAAAGAACGGATGCGACATTACTTCGATCGCGCCGGCTGGCCAGATGGGATCGACGATCACGACGCCTTCATCAAGGACCTGCATCGGCGCAAGACCGACCTGTTCATGGGCATCATCGCTGGTGGCGAATTGCCGCTGCGCCCCGGGGTGGCACGCCTGGTCGATGAAGCCATCGCCGCCGGCCTGACCCTGGCCGTATGCTCGACCTCCAACGAGCGCGCTGTCACCGCAGTGGTCGAACGCCTGCTCGGCCCCCAAAGGTCTTCGTATTTCAAAGGCATCTTCGCCGGAGACATGGTTCCGGCCAAGAAGCCCGACCCTGCTGTCTACCGTTTGGCCGCCGAGACCCTGGGCGTCGAGCCGGCCGCCTGCGCAGTGATCGAAGACAGCCGCAATGGTCTGCTGGCGGCCAAGCGCGCCGGCATGACCTGCGTGGTCACCACCAGCACCTATACCGGCGACGAGGATTTCACGCGAGCCGACCGGGTGGTCGACGAACTCGGCGACGACCCGGTGCAGATCCGCATCGCCGATCTGGCCGCGTTGTGCGCCCAGGAGCAACCCCAGCGCTGACGCCATAGGCGTCGGGAGCATACGCATGCACGCTCTGATCAAGACCGCATCCGGCAAAGGCAATCTGGCCATCGGCGAGGTGCGTGAACCCGTGGTCGGCCCCACTGACGTCCTTATCGCGGTGGCCTGCGCCGGCATCTGCGGCACCGATCTGCACATCGAAGAGGACGCCTTCCACTACGATCCGCCGGTGGTGATCGGACACGAGTTCGCCGGCCGGGTCCTGGAGGTGGGCGAACAGGTCACCAACGTCCAACCCGGTCAGCGAGTGGTGGCCGAACCCCACCGCGGCGGCTGCGGGGTATGCCGCCACTGCCTCACCGGCGCGGTCGAGGTGTGTGCCAAGAAGCGAGCCATCGGCTATCGTGTCGATGGCTGCTTCCAGCCGCGCCTGGTGTTGCCGGCCGCGGTCATCCACCGCATTCCCGATGCTGTCAGCGACGAGCACGCGGCCCTGACCGAACCCCTGGCGGTGGTGGTCAAAGCGGTGCTGCAGCGCAGCCGGGTCGAGAGCCAAGACGTGGTCGCCGTGCTCGGCTGTGGCCCCATCGGTCTGCTCGCAGCGGCGGCGGCCCGGGCCGGCGGCGCACGCAGGGTGATGATCACCGGGACCGAACGCGACGAGGCGGTGCGCCTGGCCGCCGCCCGCGCCATGGGCTTCGAGACGGTGATCAATATCCAGCGCCAGGACCCGGTAGCCCGGATCATGGACCTCACCAACGGCGTCGGCGCCGATCTGGTCGTCGAGGCCACGGGGGTCGAAGCCGCCATCGCCCAAGGCATCCGCATGCTGCGTATCGACGGCCGTTTCTGCGGCCTGGGCATCAGCGGTCGCGAGCATATCGCCATACCCTGGGACGCGGCCCTCAAGAAGGCGGCCAACATCAGCTTCAGCTACAGCTCCAACTTCATGGCCTGGGAGCGCGCGCTGTCTCTGATGGCCACCGGCAAGGTCGACCCCGGTCCGATCATCACCCAACGCTTCCCGCTGGCCGAGTGGCGCGAAGCCTTCGATCGCCTCCGACGCCTTGAGGCGATCAAGGTGCTGCTTACCTTCGATTGACAGCGCGCCGGCAGTGAGCCTCGGCGAAGGCGCGAGTGGCCTGTCCCAAGCAGAGCGGAACATACGCGCAGCCCCGGATGGACAGATACGAGGCGGGATGACGACGGCGTGGCAGCACCACATCGAGCAAATCCCAACGAAGCCGATGCCCAGCCGCGCCAAGCATAGGCTCCAGGATGGCTGAGACAGACCACCAGACGCGCCCTGCATCAGGCTCTTCCACCGCTGGGGATTGGCGTGCACCACCACGGCGCAGAAACACCGGATGGGGTGAACCACCGCGATGCCGCTCTGGTAGTTGCCCCAGCGCAGCGCCGCGCTCGGCGGTGCGCCGCCTTCTTTGGAACATGGCCACCTTAAGACAGACTACCCGCAGACATCAAACTGCCCGATGTCGATCGCCGCAACCGCTGTCTGTCCCACCTTTGCCCATCAACTCCAGGGCATCGCGCAGGGAATAGCCGCTCTGGAACTTGGGTTTGATCTCGCCGAAGATCTCACCGATCTTGTATTCGATGGTATCGGGTGCTGAGGCCGTGCGCTTGAATTCCTGCAGATACGGAAAGAGATCGAAGTTGACGAACTGCAGCAGATCATCGCCGGTCAGGGCGCGGTCGTGATCGAAGCTGCCCTCGGCCGTCTTAGGCGCAGCCCAACTGTTCCAACGATGGG
>JBEPXK010000082.1:0-10824 GCA_041641915.1 Planctomycetota bacterium | reverse complement strand
CCCGGTCGGGCGAGCACGCCCCAGACGAACAGCGTCAGCGGCACGAGCGTGCCCAGCGCGAGGCCGGCGAGCAGCGGCGGGCCGACGCGGCGCAGCCGCAGCGAGCACGAGCGCACGATCGAGACGTCGGCCACCACCAGCATCACCGCCAGCCACAAGCCGGTGAGCAGGGCCGATTGGAGGGTGAAGATCAACTCGAGATACAGTGCGACGAACAGCAGCTGCAGGCTCATGCGCAGGGCCGCGACCAGGGACCGCCGGCGCAGCGCGACGCCACGCCATTGCATGATCGCCAGGGGGATCAACAGCATGGCGTAGGCCAGCGCCATGCCGGTGTGGGAGATGTCAGCCGCGCCCATCGCTATCCTCCGCGTCCGGCGTTGGCGGTCGCAGGTCGACCACCCGGTCGGCCATGGCGACCCAGTCCGGGTCGTGGGTGGCGGCGAGGATGCTGCGTTCGCACACGCGCTTCATGGTCGTGGCCATCGCGGTCTTGGCCGCGGCGTCGAGCGCTGAGGTCGGCTCGTCGAGGATCAGGATCGCTCGATCCAGGACCAGAGCGATGGCTACCGCCACGCGTTGCTTCTCGCCGCCGGAGAGCTCCTCAACCTGGCGCTGGCGGATGGTTGACGGCAGCCCGAGTTCCGCCAGCAGCCGGTCGAGCTGCGCTGGACCGTCCGTGGCCCGTTCGGCGTTGCTGCGGAGGCGGAAGGGGGCCGCGAGCAGGTCGCTGACCGGGCCCTGGCCCAGATCGCTCTCCTGCGGCACGTAGGCGATGCGACGTCGCAGTTGCCAGGCCGATGAGGCATCGAGTTCGCGACCAGTGATTGCGATGGTCCCGGCGTGGGGCCGGGCGAAGCCGAGCAGGCAGCGCAGCAGGGTGGTCTTGCCGCAGCCCGAGGGGCCGCGCAGCACCACGTGTTCGCCGCGGTGGAGCGTGAGCGCGAAATCCGCGAGCAGGGGGGTCTGGTCGGTGCGCAGGCACAGCCCGGTCGCGTGGATATCCGGTGGCGCGCCCATGTCTGAACGGTCGCGCGCTCGTGGCGCAGCGCAAGCGGACGCCCAGCGAGGTGAAACGGGCATTGCCTGCGTTGCTCCGGTGCTAGTATGCACCCCGACAGGCCATCCGGGACCACCTCGACCACGGAGACACGCGTGTTTCTCCCTGCAACCTCTGATGTTGCGGTGGCGACCGCAGACACTGCACACTTGCTCGCCCTGGTTGGAGCGCGTCGCGCGGACGCGCCGCGCGACCTCGCACCGGTTCTGCGTGAGGTCGCCACCTACGACCGTGACGCGGATTTCCTCGGCTACGGCTACAGCCCCGATGCCTGCCTGAGCCAGTGCCCCAGCGCGGCCGCGTGCCTGCTGTGCATCGACACCGTCGATCGCGCTGGCGGTGACCGTCGGACCCACGTCTGGGTCGTCGGTCCGCATCACCGCCCCTTCGCCATCGGTACGCGCATCCGCCGGGTGCAGCGCGGCATATCGCTGCCCCTGTGGAGCGATGCGGTGGTCGCGCTGTGCGATGCGCGCGGCGGTGAGCTGGTCGACACCGCGGTCGATCTGACGCGCACCGGCGGCAGCGAGATCCGGGTGTTGTGCGAACGGCTCGCCGCGGCGGCCGACAACCGCGCCCGGCGGATCCTGCTGCTTGAACACCTGCGCTGGGTGCTGGGTCGCCGCCGGTCGCGCCGTTCCTGGTCCTTCGGGGTGGTGGATGAGGCGATGCGCTGGCTTGAGCAGCGGGGCAGTAGGGCCGATCTGACCGCACTGCAGCAGCATCTGGGGCTCAGCCCGCGCCAGGCCCGGCGTCGGTTCGTCGAAGGCTGTGGCTGGTCGCCGAAGACCTACGCCTGCCTGCTGCGCCTGGCCGCCGCGCTCGAGGCAGCGGCGCGGGCCGAGACGCTGGATTGGTCCGACTTGGCCCATGTGCACGGTTACAGCGACCAGTCGCATCTGGTGCGCGATTGCCGGCGTTTCCTCGGCGCGCCGCCGGTCGCGCTGCTCACGCGCCAGGCGAACCGCTACGCGCTTGGCGTCGGCCATCTGCATGTGCAGGGCGACAACCCGATCGGCACGGTGGTCGTGGCCGATGCCCCCGGCACGGGTCAGCCGCAGGGTGGCCAGGCCGGGCTGAGCGCCTGAAACCGCGGCGCGAGCGCGGCGGCGGCGAGCAGGATGCCGCATTCGCTCAGTTCGCTCGCCGCGCCGAGCACATCCCCGGTGATACCGCCCAGCCGCAGGCGCAGGCGCAGCGCCACCAGATGAGCGATGACCAGTGCCGCCGGCAGCGCGAGCAGGAACACGTATCCCAATCCCAGCAACAGCAGCGCCGCGAGCAGCAGGGCGAGCACGCGGTGGCGCCAGCCGGCCGCGCCGACGAAATCGGCCGCGGTGCCGCTGGCGCGGGCGTAGGGGTGGGTCACGGCGAGGTCGACCTGGGCCGCGCGGGCGGCGACCACCGCGGCGATCAACCACAGCCCCGCCCCGCACGTGGCGAGGCGGGTGAGTGCGAGCAGCTTGCCGACGAGCAGGAGTACGACCGCGGCGAGCGCGAAGCTGCCACAGCGCGGATCCTTCATCACCGCCAGGCAGCGCTCTCGATCGCCGCGGCAGCCGAGGCCATCGGCCACGTCGGCCAGGCCGTCGAGGTGGATGCAGCCCGTGAGGCCCACCAGCAGCAGCACGCTCGCGAAGGCGGCGCCGGCCGGCCAATGGGCTCCAGCGAGCAACGGCAGCCCGGCGAGCAGGGCGAGCAGGGCGCCGACCAGCGGGAACCACGGCAGCGCGTTGGCGAAGCTGGCTGCGTCGCGTCCGGGAACGGGCAGGACGCTCAGGGTGCGCAGCGCGCTGACCAGGCCGCGTGGGATCATCGGTCGCGGTCGCTGATCCCGGCAGCCGAGAAGGTGGCCATCCGGGTGTAGGCGGCGATGGCGGCGTCGACCAGCTGCATCGCCAGCGCGGCGCCGGTGCCCTCGCCCAGGCGCAGGTCCAGATCGAGCAGCGGTCTCGCGCCGGCCGCGGCGCAGGCGGCGCTGTGGCCATTCTCGGCCGAGCGGTGGCTGAACATGCAGTAATCCCTGGCGGCCGGGGCCAATCGCCAGGCGACCAGCGCGCCAGCCGAGGAGATGAAGCCGTCGACCAGCACCGGGATCCGCTCGGCCGCCGCACCGAGCACCAGTCCGGCGATGGCGGCGATCTCGAGCCCGCCGAGCCGGGCGAGCACCGTGAGCGGGTCACTGTCGGCATCGCAGCGATGCAATGCGAGCGCCTGTTCGACCACCGCGATCTTGTGCGCCAGGGTGACGTCGTCGATGCCGGTGCCGCGGCCGCAGATCGCGTTCGCTTCGAGGCCGAGCAGCGCGGCGAACAGCGCACTGGCGGCGGTGGTGTTGGCGATGCCCATCTCGCCGGTGCCGAGCAGATCGATGCCGTCAGCGGCGGCCTGTTGCGCGCGTTCGATACCGACCGCCAGGGCCTGGCGGGCCTCGGCTTCGCTCATCGCCGGCCCGCGACTCAGATCGGCGGTGCCGGGGCGGACCTTGCGCCGGATCAGCCGCTCAGCCGCGCCGTCGAGCGGGTCGGCCACGCCGACGTCGATCACCTCGACCGTGGCGCCGGCCGCGGCGCCGAGCACGTTGACCGCCGCGCCGCCAGCGAGCATGTTGCGCACCATCTGCGCGGTCACCGCCGGGGGGAAGGCGGAGACGCCACGCGCGGCCACGCCGTGATCGGCCGCGAAGGTGCAGATCCGCGGTCGCGGGGCGCTGGGGCGGTGGGTGCCGCGGACGCGGCAATACCACAGCGCGAGTTCTTCGAGCCGGCCGAGGCTGCCGGGGGGCTTGGTCAGATCGTCGAGCTGCGCCTGGATCGCCGCGTCGTGGGCGTCGTCGACCGGTCGGATGGCGGCGATGGTGTCGTCGAGCTGGCTCATGGGCAGCGGATTCTCCTCACGGTGGTGGCGTCAGGCGCCGTCGTGGTGGACGTGCTTGATGGTCACCGGCAGGCCGCAGACGCAGAGCTCGACCCGGTCGGCGATGGCGGCGACGCGCTGGTTGAGGGTGCCGGCGATGTCGCGGTAGCGGCGGGCGAGGGCGTGCTCCGGCACGATGCCCATGCCGACCTCGTTGGTGACCACGATCAGGTTGCAGGGCGGGTGACGCAGCGCGTCGAGGAAGCGCCAGGTCTCGGGATAGTGCTCGTCGGTGTGGCCGCGGTGATGCAGCAGATTCCCGATCCATACGCTCAGGCAGTCGATCAGCACCACCTCGGTCTGCGCGGGGATGCGGCCGAGGGCTTCGGCCAGGTCGAGCGGTTCCTCGATCGTCGGCCAGTTATCGCCGCGTTGGGCCTGGTGGAGCGCGATGCGTTCGCGCATCTCGTCGTCGGTGGGCTCGGCGGTGGCGATGAAGCAGCGGTGGCGCCAGGTGGCGGCCAGCGTCATGGCGTGGGTGCTCTTGCCCGAACGGGCGCCGCCGGTGATCAGGGTCACGCTCATGGGCTGGTCTCCAATCCCGCCGCCACGGCGAGAGCCGCGAGCGAGCTGCGCAGGTGGTCCTCGGCGAAGACCTCGAGGGTGCAGAGGACCGGGCGCGGTGCATCACGGCAGATGGCGTGCAGGCCGGCGAGCAGGTCCGGGTCGAGGTGCGCGGCCGAGTGGTGGTCGCGACCGTCGACGATGCCGTGGAGGTGGACGACGAGCAAGCGGTCGATCCAGCGCGCGCAGGCGGCGAGGGGGTCCTCGCCGCGCAGCAACAGGTGGCCGACATCGATGCACACCGCGGTGTCGTGACGCTCCACCAGCTCGGCGACCTCGGCGAAATCGTAGTCGAGGGTCTCGATCGCCACCTGCTCCGGCGGCGGGCCCTGGGCGAGGAAGGCGGCGAGGGTCGCAGCGCTGCGCTCACGCCAGGCGGCGAGGTCACGCGCCGGCGGATCACCACGCTGTTCGCCGGGCAGATGCAGCACCCAGGCGTGCGGCGCGAGCCCGGCGGTCAGACGCCAGACTTTGAGCGCGCGTGCGCAGGCGTTGCGGCGCTGCTCCGGATCGGGATCGCCGAAGGGACAGTCGAGCGGCAGGTGGACGCTATAGCCGGGTCCGCCCGCGCGATGAAGCCCGGCGAGCGTGCGCAGCGTGCCGGGGTCGGGCAGGTTGTTGGCATCCGCCGATTCGAACAGGATCAGCGACACGTCGTCGACCACGCCGTCGAGGTGACGGACGTTGGGCAGAATGTCGGCCGGGATGATGTAGCTGGTGGCGCCCAGACGGTAGGGGAGGCGGCCGGCGAGTCGGGGAAGCGGCATGTGCGCTTGCAGCCTTACGCGACCCCAGCGCACGACAAGGGCTGGCCCGGCGGTTCAGCGCTGGGTGGGCGCGTCGTGGCCCTGCCGGCGATAGGCCCGCGGCGAACAGCCGTAGCGCTTGCGGAAGCAGCGGGCGAAATGGCGGTAGTCGGCGAAGCCGCTGCGTTCGGCGATGGCGGCGAGCGCGCTGGCCGGGTCGGCGTTGATCCGCGCCGCGGCCTCGCTCAGCCGCAGGTCGCGCAGCCAGGCCATCGGCGTCACGCCGAGATGCTCGCGGAAGCCGTGGGCGAGGTGGCTGGCGGAGACCCCGGCCGCCTCGGCGATGTCGGCGACGCTCCAGTCTGGCCGGGGGAAACGCCGGGCACAGAAGGCCAGTGCGGTCGCGAGCCAGGCGGGCAACGGCTGGTCGGTCACGGTGGCGAAGCGCTTGGCTGTGAAACCGTCGAGCAGATAGCGGTCGATGAGGTGACGCAGCAGCAGGCGGCGATCGCTGCGGGTCTGCGGATCGCTGGCTTCGGCAGCCGAGCAACAGGCGCATACGCGCGCGCGATCGAGCCGGGCGTGGTCGAGGGTGACGCTGCGCGGGATGCCCAGCAGCGGTAGCGGCTCCCAGCCGTCGACGCTGTGGGCGCGGAAGTTGGCCACCACCACCGTCGCGCCCACGCCCGGAGCGGACTGGGCGAAGGCGATGCCCGGCGGGATCAGGCAGGCCGCATCGGTGCCCAGCGTGATGGTCTCGGCCGGCAGGCGTAGCTCGAGTTCGCCGGCGAGCACCAGCAGCAGCTCGTAGTCGGGGCGGGGGCGACGGGGGTACGGGGCGTGCGGTTCGGGTTCCAGCAGTCCGAGCCAGCTGGGCAGGGTCAGCGTGCGTTCCCAGCGTTCGGTGAACCACGATGGGGGATCCCGCGGGTCCGGGGCCAGACCTTTCGCGCCCGGCTCAGGCATCGACGATGCGGTAGCCGCCGGATGGCTCGCTGCGCGCATCGCCACGGGCCAATGACAGAACGAAAGAGACCATCGCGCCGCCGCCCGGGGCGTTCTCCAGCCAGATGCTGCCGCCGGACTGGGCGAGCATCTTGCGGCACCAGGCGAGGCCGGAGCCGGTATGCGTGTCCGGTTCGCCGCATTCGGCGCTACGCGGGCGGGTGTGGAACAGATCGAACACCCGCTCGCGATCGGCCAGCGGCACCCCGGGGCCGTGGTCGCGCACGGCGATCACGCAGCGTTCCCCGTCGTTCTCGCGTGCGAAGACCTCGATCCACGGTTCGTCGCCGCCGTGGTCGAGCGCATTGCGCAGCAGATGGTGGAAGATGGCGGCGAGGTTGCCGGGTACGGCGCGCACGCGGGGCATGGGCGCGGTGCTGAGCCGTGCGCGACAGGCGGCGAAACTGTCGGCGAGGCCGTCGCGAGCCTGGGCCAGGGCCTGCGCGGGATCGACATCGGTCAGCTCGGGTGGCCCCTCGTCACCGGCCTCGCTGATCGCGAGCAGATCGCAGACCATCCGCCGCAGCTGCAGGGCCGAATCGGTTGTCCGTTGCAGATGCGTGCGCGCGACCTCGTCGAGACTTTCGCCAACGGCTTCGTCGAGCAGGTCGAGGTAGCTGGCAATCAGCCGCAGTGGTCGCTGGAGGTCGTGCGAGGCGTGGTTGGCGAAGCGGCGCAGGTCCTCGTTGGCGCGTTCGAGCTGCTGGGTGCGCTCGCTCAGAGCGTTGCGGGTGGCGTGGCGTTCGCTGACGTCGCGCAGGGTGACGATGGCCTGGTTGATCCCGCCGTGGTCGTCGAGCAGGCAGGTGCCGGCGAAGTTGGCCGTCCACCGGCGGCCATCGTAATGGTCCTCGATCAGCAGTTCGAGATCGTCGAAGGTCTCGCCGCGCAGCGCGCGCGCGTGGGGCCAATCGCGAAGCTGGACCTGCGTGCCATTCAGCTCGCGCATGGTGCAGAGCTGTTGCAGCGCGTCGATATCGAAGCCGGCCGGCAGGGGGCTCTGCAGGTTGTGCATCGAGACCGCGGCCGGGTTCATCGATTCGATATGACCATCTGGCCGCAGCAGGACCAGCCCTTCGCCCATGTGATTGATGATCGCGCGTGTGCGCAGCAGGTGATGCCGCAGATCGTGGCTGATGAGCTCGATCTGACGCCGGGCCTCGACCTGACCGGTGACATCGAAGGCGAACAACATCACGCCGGTGCTCACGCCGCGGTGGTCGAGATGCGGCAGGTGGACGCAGTTGTAGATCCGGCGACGGACGATGCCGCTCTGGGCGTCGCGCAGGGCGAAAACGCGCTCTGGTTCGTGGTGCGCACGGCGAGAGGCGCGCACGGCGTCGTAGACCCGGGCCAGCTCGGCGCCGCCTGCACCCGGCAGGGTCTCGGCTACCGGTCGACCGATAACGTCACTGCCGTTGAGCAGGTCGCGATGGCAACGGTTGGAGAGCACGCAGCGATGGTCGGGGCCAGCGTACATCGCGATGACCACCGGCGCCTGATCGAACAGGAGAGCGAGGCGTTGGCGTTCGCTCTCGAGTTCCTCGAGTGCCAGCGCCCGGGCGTGTTCGGCGTTGCGCAGAGCGGTGATGTCGGTGAACGAGACGACCACGCCGTCGATCTGCTTGTCGGGGGTGCGATAGGGGCTGATCCGGCGAAGAAACCTGTGCCCCGACCCGACGGTCAACTCGCTGCAGGTTGATGGCTCGTCGGCGAGCACCGCGCGACAGACCTGCGGTAGGTCCTGGCCCAGCAGGTCGCCGGGCAGGTCGGCCAACGGCCGACCGATCTGCACATGGTGCAGTCCGCAGAGCTCGGCCGCCGCCGGGGTGAAACGGCGCAGGCGCAGTTCACGGTCGAGAAACACCGTCGCCAGCTCGGTATTCGACAGCAGATTGCCCAGGTCGGCGTTGACCGCGGCGAGCTCGCGGCTGGTATCGTGCAGCCGGGCGCGCGCGGAGGACAGATCGCTGGGTGCGGGATCGGGGTCTGCTGCGCGGTCGGTGGGGGCAGGCCGTTCTCCGGGAGACATCTGTACTCCGGTTGGCGAGGCGGGTTCGGCACGCGGGGGATACCAGCGCGCGCGACGGTGGAACGGATGCGGGTGACGTGGCGATCACCCTGGATCGAGGGGCGGCTGGCACAAGCAGGAGGGTTCTTGTCAGAGGGGGCAGCGCCCCCTCTGAAGGATGAAGGATGGAAGGCGTCAAAGGATGGAGGTGCCCGGCCGGGTTGGTCTCAGGTCGCACCGTGCTTGGCGGAGGGCAGCTCGATGATGAAGGTGCTGCCGACGTCGACAGTGGCCTCGGCCCAGATGCGGCCACCGGCGCGCCCGACCAGATCGCGGCAGATGGCCAGGCCCATGCCGGTGCCGCCGCGGCTCTCGCCGGTACGACCGACCTGGCCCTGGGCGAAGATGTGCGGCAGCAATCCGGCTTCGATGCCGATGCCGTTGTCGGTGAGGCGGAGCACGCAGCGTTGTGCATCAGCGTCGCCGGTGACGCGGATCTCAGGTGACCGCTCGCTGCGGTAGCGCAGGGCGTTATGGGCCAGATTCAGCAGCACGCGCCCGAGGTCGGCCGCTGACATCGGGACCAGACGGGGCAGGTCGGTGATCACGATCCGACCGTGGGCTTCGGCGAGGTCTTGGGCCAGATCCTCTTCGACGGCAGTCAGGACCTCAGCCGGGTCGCACACGACCGGTCCGACCGGCCTGGTGCGGCCGAGAGAGTGGTCGATCAGGTCGATCAGGCGCAACAGCGCCTGACTGCTGCGGTCGAGCATGTCGCGTTGCGCGTTGCTCAGCGAGTCTTCCGCGAGCAGGTCCTGCCACATCAACGACTGGCGCAGGGGGCCCTTCATGTCGTGGGCCAGCATCGCCAGGTGGGATTCCATCAGGTCGTGGAGGAAGGTGTTGGTCGGGTTGATCGCCGCGGCGCAGGTGTCCTGCAGCAGAACCGCGATCTTGGCCTCGTGACGGCACAGGAACACGCGCAGATCGCGCTGTGCGAGCTGGATCGTGGTCTGCTGGGTGCGCCCCTGAGCCATCAGCCGTTCGAGCGGGGGCAGGAGCACATCGAAGGGCGGCCGATCCAGCTGGATGGCGTCCAGCTCCGTGGTGCTGCAGTCGAGCAGCTGCAGGGCGATGGTATTGGCGTGCATGACGCGGTGGGCGGTCGGATCGATGCGTATCAAGCCGAAGCCGAGCAGTTCATCGAGTCGGAGTTCCGCTTCGGCGGCGGGGATCGCGAGGGTGCGCTGGCGCACGCCGACCGCGTCGCGCACCGCCGTGAGCAGGGCGGCAGGCGATACCGGTCGCTCGAAGCTGTGCACGATCGCTGCCTGGCCGAGGATAGCCGCGGCCACCCGGCTCGCGATCTGGGTCACCGGATTGCCCGTGAGCAGCACCACCGGCATCAGCGCCCTGCCGGCGGCCGTGTCGATCGCGGCGCGCAGATGGGCGCGTCGGCCGCGATCGAGCAACGCCTCGCTGGTGAGGACCAGGCAGCCGCAGCCACGATCGCAGTCGGCGGCCATCTGCTCCAGGTCGCTACAGGGCGTCACACGCAGGCCGTCTGCTGTCAGACGGCGGGCAATGGCTGCGGTGTCGGACGGCAGTGGACTGTGGACCAGGATCGACAGCTCAGGTTCGGGCATCTTCGACTGCATGGCGGGGCTGGCCGGGCATCAGGCCGGAGATGTCGCGCAGCTGACGGCCCAGGTGCAGCCCCTCGTTGCTGAGCGCGAAGGCATGGACCGCAGTGTGGTGGGGACCGCTGCGCTGTTTGATCACGCTCACGCAGCGCCCGATGGTGTCGCCATCGCGGGTGTATTGTAGGGAGAGGATCGTGTCGGCCATCAGCGAGAGCGTTCGTTCCTGCTCCTGGCCGCTGGACGGACCGGCGTGGGGCAGGGTGATGTAGACCATGATGTCGTTGGCGGTGAGGAAGGTCATCAGATCCTGGATGTGATTGGTGTCGTTCACCGGCGAGCCCATCGCCTGGCCCAGGCCGTGGATGCTGTCGAGCACCACCAGACGTAGATCCTCGCGCTTGATCTCGTCGGTCAGAGTGCGAACGAATTCGCCCGGCGGCATCATCCGCTGTTCCATGTGATGGAGCCGGATCGCTTTGAGCAGGTCTTGCCGGTCGGACATCTCGCCCAGGCGTACGCGGATGAGATGCGGCAGGTCTTCGAAACTCCAGATCACACTGCGTTCGCCGCGTGCCGCCGCGGTCAGGGCCAGTTGATAGCCGAGGGTCGACTTGCCGACGCCGGTCGGTCCGTAGGCGAGGATCCGCGCCCCGCGTTCGAGTCCGCCGCCGAGCAGGGCGTCGAGCGCCGGATCGCCGGTGGCGAACTTCTCGCTCACCGCGGCCTGGGGGGCGAGATAGCGTTCCGCGCGTGGCACCACCCGAGGGAAGACCCGTAGGCCGGAGCGCTCGATGCGCAGGTCGTGGAAGCCCTCGACGAAGCTGCTGGCGCGCATCTTCTGCACCCGCAGGCGACGATGGTCCTGACCGAAATCGATCG
>JBEPXK010000081.1:0-10900 GCA_041641915.1 Planctomycetota bacterium | reverse complement strand
GGCACCGCACGCAGCGCCAGCAGCGCCGCCACCGCCATCGCCGCCGTGCAGCGCCAACGGCCGAGGACCCGCGAGAGCGCCTGCACGCGCAGCGACGCGGCCAGGGCCGCGGCCAGGACCAGCAGCACCAGCAGCCGCAGCACCGCCGTGAGCGCCTGCGGCGAGGCGCAGCAGCGACCGATCGCCCACAGCAGACCCGCCGAGACGAGGCCCATGACCAGCAGCGCCGGACGCGGCCGCACCCGCGCCAGAACAGCAAGTCCCATGCTCAGCGCCAGCAGCACCAACAACGCCGCCCGCCCGTCCAGGGCCAAGCCCGCCACGGTGATCAGCGACGCCGCCGCCAGCGGCGTACAGGGATGGCAACGCGCCAACAGGCTGTCCGGTGCCTCGCGCATGCGCGCAGGCTAGGCCGTATTACCTCCATGCCAATCGTAATACAGGCAGGATCACGAGGCCCCGAGCAGACGCAGGCCCTGCGCCACGAAGGGGGTGAAATCGGCGTGGTTGCGCGTGGCCAGCGGCGCTCCGCGCGCGATCGCGGCTGCAGCGATCATCGCGTCGACCCGCAAGCGTCGCGGGCGGCCGGCGGCGTTGAACAGGCGCGCGGTGAGTTCGGCCTGCGTCTCGTCGAAAGGCAGGATCTCGTCGAGCAGGCCGCGGATCGCAGCCTGCTGCGCGCGGTCCACCGGGCCGCAGCAGAACTCGTACCACACCACCGCCGTGGTGCAGAAGCGCTCGCCCGCATCGGCCCAGGCCAGGATGCGGGCGGCCTCCTCGGAGCCGTCGACCAGGGCCAGGATCAGGTAGTTGGTGTCGAGCAAGATCACGAGGAAGCGCGCCAATCGCCGCGATCAGCCGCGAGCTCGGCCAGGTAGCCCTCGGCGGTCTCGCGTACCAGCAAGCGCCCCCCGCGCCGCAAGTCGCGCAGGCCCGCAGCCGGATCCACCGGCTTCTCGGCGCGCTCGGCCGCCATCGCCACCGCCCGACGCACGACCTCCGCCTGCGACACGCGCCAGAGGCCCGCCAGGCGCCGCAGACGCTGCGCGGTGTCCTGGTCCAACGCAAAGGTGGTGCGGTGGTCGGTCATGGTCATACCGTCAATCGTACCATCACTCATAGTGGATTCAAGTCTGGGGAGGCTCACGTGGAGGCTTCTATCAGCGCCCACACCGGCTCTGGCCGGCTGCGAAGAGCCAGGAACTCGTGCTGCTATGCCCATCAACAGAGTGACGTTGTCTGGCCTGGATTCGGGGCAAAGCGATACGGTCGCCCGGTGAGTTCCTGGGAAGACGCAGGCAGATCGAGAGATGTCCCCGTTCGCGTCTGGGAGTACAAAGGGCTGTAGAGAGGTGGCGTGAACCGGGGACAGCGACAACACACCGGGAGCGGTGCTGCAGCAGCGCGGAAGGGGCGGGTGTGCTCGAGCGCATTCGAGGAGCACTTCCGCGCCGTGGAGACCGATCTGCGTGCCTTCATCTACAGCGTCGTGCGTGACTGGGTCCAGGTCGACGACGTGCTGCAGGAGGTGGCGATGGTCCTGTGGCGCCGTTATGCGGACTACGATCCGCGTTACACCTTTGGCGCCTGGGCGCGGGGCGTGGCGCGCGGTGTGCTCAGCAACGAGCGGCGGCGGCGACGGCCCGAAGTCATGGACCCGACGATCATCGCGGTGCTGGCCGACGCCAATCAGGTGGTGGTCGCGGAAGCAGCCTGGGACCATGAAGATGCGGCGCTGCAGGCCTGCATCGCCGAACTCGATGCCCGTGCACGCCGGATGCTCGACCTGCGCTATGTCGGTAGCCTCGGCTGGCAGGCCATCGCCGAGGAGCTCAAACGCTCGCCGGGTGCGATCAAAAAGGCCCTGCAACGTATCCGCGATCGCTTGCGCCAGTGCATTGCCGCGCGCCTCGCACCGAAAGGGGTGGGCCAGCATGACGCCTGATCCGCTTGCTGAGTGGTTCGATCCCGCCTCCCCTGCTGACACGCGCATCCAGGAGCAGGTGCGCCGCGATCCGACCCTGTCCCGTGCGATCGAGGCCCCGAGCAGACGCAGGCCCTGCGCCACGACGGGTGTCAAATCGGCGTGTTTGCGCGTGGCCAGGGCGGCGTCACGCGCGATCGCGGCAGCGTCGGTCCTGGCTTGACTTCGTACCATTTCTGGTACACTGATGTCCGTGGTCGATCCGGTCCTGTCCGTCGTCTTCTATCGCAGCGCCAACGGCGCTGAGCCGGTTCGTGAATGGCTGCTGGCACAGACCAAGACCGACCGCCGGAGCATCGGCACCGACATCAAGACGGCGCAATTCGGCTGGCCCTTGGGCATGCCGTTGATCCGCAAGCTCGAAGCCGGTCTGTGGGAGGTCCGCAGCCGGACCCGTGACGGTATCGCCCGGGTGTTCTTCACCGTCACCGATCAGCACATGGTGCTCCTGCACGCCTTCACGAAGAAATCGCAGAAGACACCAGCGAAGGAACTGACCGTCGCCCGACAGCGACGCAACGAGGTCTTGAAAGGGTGAGCCATGGCACGACGCAATCAGCATCTTGGTAGCAGTTTCGATGACTTCCTGGAGGAAGGCGGCATCCGCGCCGACGTGGAAGCCGCGGCGATCAAGCGCGTGGTCGCCCACCAGATCGCCGAAGAGATGCGGCGGCGGCGGTTGTCCAAGCAGGGCATGGCCGCAGTCATGGGCACCAGTCGGTCGGCCCTGGACCGCCTCCTGGACCCGGCCAACACCTCGGTCACCCTGCGCACCTTGGAGCGGGCGGCTCAAGCACTGCACCGCCGGCTGAAGGTCGAACTGGTATAGGCTTGGCGCGGTCCACCTTGGGACAGGTCAGTGTTCCGACCGAGGATTGGCTCACCGCCATTCTACCTGTGGAAAGTCAGTTACGGTAGGAACGGCCCTTACGGGCCGCCCCCCGCGCAGATCCGGACGTGCAGATTTCCCGCATCCGGCTCCTACCTCGGGTGTTTGACGGCGAAGCGGGCATTGGGCCAGGGGTGCAGGATCCTGGGTTTCGGCAACCAGCGGTCGACATTGCGACGCATCCGGCCCCACCACAGGGTTCGCTTTGCATGCTGGCTGCGCCGACGCAATGCCCGCCATCAGATGCGGCTCAGCCAGTAACGGAACTGGCCGAGCGACTTGATGGTGTAGGGTACCGCGTAGTAGTTGTACCACCCCTGGACCACCTGCTTCAGCCAGGCGCCCTGTGCCGGAAGCGGCACCGAACGACAGCGGAACAGGGTGGCCTTGAGGGAAGCCAACTTGGCGCGCATGCGCTTGGCGATGGGCTTGCGACGTACGGAAAAACGTCCGTCACGCGTTCGACTGCACGAGTGGGTGAAGCCGAGAAAGTCGAAGCTCTCCGGCTTCCGCTCCCCGCGCCGCTGCCGACGCTGCGCCGCCAAAGACCCGTACTCGATCAGACGGGTCTTGTCCGGATGCAGCCTCAAACCAAAACGCGTAAGGCGTTCGCGCAGTTGTGCCAAGCACCGCCGTGCATCGCCTTCGTGCTGGAATCCGATGACGAAGTCGTCCGCGTAGCGGATGATCACCACTTCACCGTGAGCGAAATGGTGTCGCCACCAGTCGATCCAGAGATCGAGCACGTAGTGCAGATACACGTTGGCCAGCAATGGCGAGAGCACCGCACCTTGCGGTGTCCCCGTCGTAGTCGGCGACCACGCCCCGTCCTCTGATACGCCGGCTCGCAGCCACTTGCGGATCAATCGCAGAACACGGGGATCACCGATCCGATGCTCCAGGAAACGCAGCATCCAGTCGTGGTCGACGCAATCGAAGAACGATTGGATGTCCGCATCCAGCACCCACTGGATCGGCCGCTCGGTCAGCCCTACGCTGAGGGCATCCAGGGCGTCGTGCGCTCCCCGGCGGGGCCGGAAACCGTAACTGAAACCCTTGAAGTCCACCTCGTAGATCTGATTGAGGACCGTCACCAATGCCTGTTGCGCCACCTTGTCTTCCAAGGCGGCAATACCCAGCGGCCGTTGCCGACCGTCGGGCTTGGGGATGTACTGACGCCGCGATGGCAGAGCCCGATACCGTCCGCTCTGCAGACGGGTATGCAGGTCAGCCACGTTGGCGCGCAGGTTCTCCCCATATGCTTCCCACGTCACCCCATCCACCCCGGGCGCAGCCCGGGGATTCAGCGCCTCGTAGCTCTCGATGAGCAGAGACTCGGTGACGTGATGCAACAGCGCTGTGAATCGCTGGGAGCGATCACGTGCTGCCGCTTCCCGTATGCCGATCATTCCACGCGACGCCCTCCCTGGGCACTGTGTCCCAGCAGCGGGCGGTCGACCGGCATTCCCCTTGGTCGATCCCCTTCCCTCCACCGACTCCGCGGGCGGGTGGCCTGTCGCTGAGGCGGCAGGTTGAGCGCCGTTGTTCGCCGGCTTCCCCGGTACTATGGGATCGTCCGACTCCCTGGGACCGTTCATGATGGCCGTGTCGCCTCCGGCGTTCGCCATCCGGACCGCTGTGCACAGCACAACGGCCAATCCCAGGGCCTCCCGGGTTCCGTGCAGAAAGGTTCATGCGCATGCGCCGGGTCTTTGACCCCGGGTGCCCGGTGGCCACTCGCCAGAGCGCGACCACCGATTTCGCCTTCAACCGACAGGAGGGCCTGGGCGCGATCCATCGAAAACTTTCGAGGCTCAATAGCCGGGCTTATGCACATCCCTGTCAACGCTTCACGACGCCCGTTACCGGACGACGCGCATGACTCGGGGCCAATGTGGTTGGCTAGACCTTCATTGCAGATGATGTTTCAATCTACCTTTCTGCCGGCTTGGCCCGGCGCACCCTGTCCCATGGTTGCTGTCCCATGGTTGCTGTCCCATGGTTGCTTAGGATGGGCCAGGATAGGCGGACGGGGCAGGCTGGACTGGCCCGGCAAGCCCGTGCGGCCGCTGTATTTGCGCCTGTCCCATGGTGGACCTCCGGGTGGACCTCCGAGCCCCGGGGTCCTTGCCCTCCTCGCCGCACCTTGAATCGATCCGAACCATTCCCCGCGAGCGGGTATTCCCGGGTATGCTGGCGCTGTGGTTGACCGCTTCCGATTCCGTATGCCGCTGGGTCCTCGTGGCGCGCGGAGCGTGGGAGATTTCTGCTCGCCGCGCGGTTCGCTCGCTGCGAGACTGGATGATGATGGCGGCCCGGGCGGAGGAGGAGGGTGGTGACGATGCCGCGGAGCCGGCTGGGCTCTGGGAGCGCCTGCGCGAGCGCGACGAGGCGTGCTTCGAGAGTCTGGTGCAGACGATCGGGCCGCGCCTGTATCGGGCCGCCTACGGCCTCGTCGGGGATGCGCACGCTGCCGACGAGGCGGTGCAGGAGACCCTCTTGGTGCTCTGGCAGCGGGGCCATCGCCTTCCGCCGGGCACCTCCCTGCGCAGCTGGGTGTTCGCGGTCCTCGCCAACCAGTGCCGCAAGCAGGGTCGGGCACACTGCCGCTGGCTGCGGATGCTCGGCCGACTGCGTCGGCATGCGCCCGCGACCGCTTCCGGAGCCGAGCCGTCTGCAGCCATGGCCGAGGACGTCGACCTCGCCGCCGCTCTCGCCACTCTCGGCGAGGGCCTGCGTCAGGTGGTGGTCCTCCGCCATATGGAAGGACTCTCGGTGCGCGAGACCGCGAGCGCCCTCAACCTGCCGCCGGGCACCGTCAAGCGCCGCACCCACGAAGCCCTGGCCTGTTTGCGCGACCGGCTCCGACGCGAGGAGCGAGAGTCATGACCGACGATCCCGGACTCGACGTGATCCGCTCCCGCCTGGCCCGCTTCGCGCCCCCCGATCCGGATCCGACGCGCTGGTCACTGGCGGCGGTTCGACGCCGCGGCCGCCGCCGTCGGCAACGACGACTCGCCGGCGCCGCGGTCCTCGCACTGCTGCCCCTGTTGTGGACCGTCCTGCGCGTCGCGTCTCCGCCAGCGCCGCCCTCTGATGCCCCCACGGTCGCTGACCAGGTCGCCGTCGACAGCGATGTGGCGCCGGGCTACGTCACCCCACCGGAATCCCCTGCCCCCGACGAACAACCCGTCGCCTATTCCGACCCCGCCGCCATCCGTCGTCTGCTCGCGCGCCACGCCCGTGATCTGGCTGCCGGTGCGGTGGAGATCGAGAAGCGGGGCCCGTCCCTGGCGGTGACCGGAATCGGCCCGATCGGCTCGCATCCGGCGCGTCTGGTCGCTCGCATCAGTACCGATGTCACCGGCATCGCGGTCCTCCGGGCTCGACTCGAGGCCGGCGGTGGCGTCGAGCTGCGGGCCCTGGTCACCCGCCCCTGAATCCGCAGCTACCGTTCTGAGAAAGGAACCACCATGTCTGTTCTTCGCCTCTGCTTCCTGTGCTGCTTCGCGCTCACGTGCTGTCCGGCAGCCGAGCAGCCGCTCGATCTGCCCGCCTTCGACGCCGCCGTGTCGCTGGCTTCGCCGCTCGCGGCCGAAACGGCCAATGCCCAGCAGACCGCGGCCGCGGTCGCCGCGATGCGCGAGCATCCCGCGATCGCCAGCATGCTGGCCCTCGAAGCCGAACTGGCGGCGGCCGCTGACGGCCTCACGGAGCACGGCACCGAGCTTGATTCGCAGACCCTGCCTCTGATCGAGGTCCTCAGCTCGGCCTGGTGGCAGCAGCGCGCCATCGCCACCGGTGCGCCCTTCGTTGCCATCATCCTGCGTCCGGGCGAGGCGGGTGAAGGCTGGGCCTGGAACCTCAACGACCTCACTCACCTCCCCGACGACGACTATCGCCAACGCGTCGTCGAGCTCGCGGCGCGCCGCTTCGACTTCGAGCCCGACGCGGCCGATGTTTCCTTCGTAGAAAACGATCCCTTCGCCGCGCCGGATGCCGACGTCGTAACATGGCTTGAGGCCGGAGGTCGCGTGGAGCTGGTGCTCGCCTTGGCCGACCGCGCGCTGATCGTCGACCCCGCGGCGGTGGAAGCCTTGACCGCAGCGGTGGTGGTCCACGCGCATTACACCAGCACCTTCGACCGCCAGGTCAGCGTCGATTACCAGGCGGCTGCCGTCAGCGAGATTGTCGCCGACCTGGCTGCCATCGGCGAATTCAACTACAGCCTGCCGGACCGGGCCGATGAACTGCAGCTCGCACTGCGGATCCAGAATCTCGCCCTTTCCGATGTCCTCGCCAGCCTGGCCGAGACCGCGGGTCTCACCATGCAGCGGTCCCGGAATCCCTTCGGCGAGAGCGCCTACGCGGCGACCCTTGCCGATCTGTTCCGGGCTCCGGGCCGCGGCCACGCTGGCCTGCTGCCCGGCCTCGGCGGTGCCTTCGCCGGTTCGGACAACGGCTTCCTTCGCCGGCTCGAATGGATCGGCCGCCACAGTCAGTATCCGCCGGTGATGGTCACCTTCGCCGTCGCTGCCGAGTAGCTGCCTTGCGCTTGCAGTGGGTGGCCATTCAGGGAGAGGCCCTCCGTGGGCGCGGAGTCATGAACTCGGCAGAACTGCAGAACTCAGGACTGCAGAACTCAGGACTGCAGAACTCAGGACAGGCAGAAGCGCCGGGACGAATCCGGCAACGGCTGTAGTCTGGAACGGCTGTAGTCTGGGACAGGCATAAACTAGGACCACTCGGCAGCTTGCCGAGTCAGTCCAGCCCGGCGCCTGGCGCCCTGGCCGCCAAGCCTGCGCGCGCTGCTGCCCCGCCACTGTGGCTTGAGGCGCCTCTTCGCGTGCCTGCCATGCATGCGTGAATCAGCTGCCATTCCGATTGCCGGACCCAACCCGATAGCGCCGGCACCGGCTGCCACGAGGGCGACTCGCAACAACACTGGACAGGCACCTTTCGCAAAAACAACACTGGCCAGGCACCCTTCGCAAACACCCGGCCCACTGGCACGCAGCGTCGCAGGAGGCACGCGCGACCGATGACGATGGCGCGCGCTTCCTCGGCCATGTGGGCCGGGACGCAGCGGACACCCATCCAGCGTCCGGGTGCGTCTGGCGCGCTGAATCGGAAGGCTACTCGTAATGGGGCCACATCCGCAGCACCTTGATCGTTCGCTCGCCTTCCAAGACCTGGTAGACGAGCCGGTGCTGGATGGTGATTCGGCGCGAGATCGCGCCCGCGAGATCGCCCACCAGACCTTCGAATGGCGGCGGGCGGCAGTACGGATCCTCGGCGATCAGCGCCAACAGCGATTCGATCTTCGGCCGGAACCCTGCCGCTCCCGCCTTCTTCGCATCTTTCTGCGCCTGTCTGGTGAAGACCAGCGTCCACGTCATCGCGTCACCAACGCAACTGCTTGTTGCACCGCTCGATCGGCGTCTGCATGCCTTTCACGATCGAATCGCGCATGCCAGGAACCGCCACCAAGTACAGCGTCTCCTGGATGGCGTTCCAGTCCTCCTCGCCGATCAGCACGGCGTTGCCGCGCTTGCCGGTTATGGTCACCGGCTCGTGCGACTCGGCAGCTTCATCGATCAGCCGATAGAGACGACTCCGGGCCGCACTGGCACTCACCGTGGCCATGGCATCCCTCCCATTCCAGTATCGTACGTGATTCCGTACGTACTGGAAGCCCCTGCAACTACTCAGGCCCCTTTCGTGTCCTCCTCTTTGGGGCCTCTCACAGAGGCACGGCGACACAGAGGGGGAGAATGACTGGGGAACGACTGTCGGCGTCCGCATGGCTGCTGTCGGTCGGCCGTTTCCTCGGGCTTCTGTGGCGCAGATGCCTTTGTCCTTCAATTCCTCCGTGCCTCTGGGTCTCTGTGAGCGATCTCTTCCAGAAGGGCCTGAGTCGTTACATGGAACTCAAGATTAAGGGTCGATGGCGTCGACCCGCAAGCGCCCGGCGCGGATCAGTTCGCGGGCCAGGCGTACGCCGATCCAGGCGCCGAGCAGCGAGAGCGCGACGATCGCCGTGCCCATCAGCACCCACAGCCACCAGGCGGCGCCGCGGTAGAGTTGTGCGGGCATGAAGAAGGCTGAGAGGCCCAGGGCGGCGGCGAAGCTCGCCAGCTGGTAGACCAGCGGCGTCAGCAGCCAGACGACGCGCGAACGATAGCCGCCCAATAGCAGGCCGCAAACGAGTTCGGTGAATGCGGCGCCTGCGAACACGAAGCTACCGATCAGGGGATTGATCGCGCTGTAGAGCAGCGCCAGGGGCGTGTAGACCAGCAGCACGGCGCCGCGGCGTTGCAGGCGCACCAAGGCGACTGCCAGCAGCAGGCTCGCGAGCGGCGCCGAGACGGCGTTGCGGATGCCGGGGAGCTGGATGCCGAGGACCAGCGGCACGGCGATGCCGTTGGCCACCAGCAGGGCCGCGACGATCAGGGCTGCGAAGGCGTAGTCGCGCGCGGTGAAGCCCCGGTTCACGACGCCGACCTCCGGCGCTCCCCCTACGACGCCGACCTTCGGCGCTTCCCCTACGGTGTCCGTCGTTTGCGGTGCGTGCTCAGCGGCCATCGTCGTTCCTCTCCTCGATCCCGCCCTCGATCTCCAGGTAGCGGCGCTGCAGCAGCGCACGTTGTTCCTCGGAGGCGTTCCAGTAATTCCTGTTATCGGCCTCGAGCAGGCGGGCGACGACCTGCTCGGCGGCGTAGGCGTTGTTGGCGCGCAGGCGCTCGAACAATGCCTCATCTTCGACGTAACGGCGGTGGACCGCGTCGAACATCCAGTCTTCGGTCGCGTGCGTGGTGGCGGCGAAGCCGACCAGGTATTGCACGCGGTCGGCTATCTTGGCGCCGCCGTGATGCGCGTGTTCCAAGAGCGGATCGATCCAGCGCGGGTTGACCAGGCGGGTGCGCACGCCGTGGCCGAGGGCCTCGCCCACGCTCTCGGTGCGCACCTCCTCGCCGGTGGTGTCGGAGACGAGCATTCTCGGCGCGTGGCCGCGCGCGGCCTCCACCGTGCGTGCCAGGCCACCGAAGAATTCGTAGTAGTGGTCGAGGTCGATGAACTCGTAGTCGAGGCCGTCGCGCACCTGGCTGACGACCTCGGTCGCGGCGACCCGGGCGGTGAAACCGGCGCGGCTGCGCGCCCCGTGCACGCCGCGGGCGTAGACGTGATCCATCGACGCGGTGAAGGTGTCGACGATCTCCTGTTCGTCCTGCCAGGCGGCGCCCTCGATCAGCGTGGTGCAACGGGTGCCGTATTCGCCGGGGCGCGGGCCGTAGATGCGGGCGGTGGCCAGGGCCGGGTCCTCGCCGGCGACGGCCAGGTCGGCGCGCGCGCGCGCCACGTGGGCGCGCACCGGGTTGGCCGCGGCGTCCTCGTCCAACTCAGCGACCAGGGCCACGGCGCGGTCGATCAGCTCGATCACGGTGCCGAACAGATCGCGGAAAAAACCGCAGATCTGCACATGCACGTCGACGCGCGGCCGACCGAGTTCAGCCAGCGGGATGGCGCGCAGTTCGCGAAAAAACGGGTTGGCGCCCGGCAGGATCGCCACGCCGAGATAGGCGAGGATCTGGCCCACCGTCTCGCCGCGGGTCTTGGCGGTCTCGAAGCCCCACAGGATGACGGCGACCTGCTGCGGCGCGGCACCGGTGGCGGCGCGGTGGGCCGCGATGGTATTCTCGGCGATGCACCGGCCGCGCTCGATGGCGGCGGCCGAGGGCACGCGGCGGGGGTCGAACTGGAAGGAGTTGCGGCCGGTGGGCAGCACCGCGGGATCGCGCAGGGGATCGCCGCCGATGCCGGGGGCGACGTAGCCGCCGTCGAGGGCGCGGAGCAGCGCCCGGGCCTCGTCGTCGCGCCAGCGGGTGTCGGCCACGCGCAACGCGGCATCGATGACCGCGTCGTTGGTGGTGGGCTCACCGCGGCGGCGCGCCGCCACAAGCTCTGCGAGTTCGGCATCGAGTTCGGCGAGCAGATCGACGCGCTGACCCTCGCGCTCGCGCCAGGGG
>JBEPXK010000080.1:0-10950 GCA_041641915.1 Planctomycetota bacterium | reverse complement strand
CCAACCGCAACGTGCTGGTCGAAGCGGTCGGCGGCGGCAAGCGTCGAAGCCTGTCGCTGTACAGCAACGCCATGGACGTGGATTTCGTGGAAGCCTACGGCCAGGTGGTGGTCGCCGAGAGCGCGACCGGTGCGCCACTGGACACCGTCTACGTCAAGGTCTACCGCCGCGATCGCGCCGGCCGGGTCCACTTCCACAAGGACGGCTACACCGACCTGCGCGGCCGTTTCGACTACGTCGCGGTCAACGAGGTCGACCTCGCCGACACCGCCGCCTTCGCGGTGCTGGTGCTCAGCGAGAAGCACGGCGCGGTGGTCGAACAGGTGACCCCGCCGGCGCAGTGACCCGACGCCTCAGCCGGGCTGGGTCACCAGCGCGCGGAGGTTCTCGCGGCCTTCGGCGCTGAGCGACCAGCCGCCGGCGTTGGCGCTGACCAGGGCACTGCTCATCGGCGGCAGCTCGATCTCGCCGACGCTGGTGGCGAGACGGGCGTAGCCCTCGATCAGGATAATGATGCTACAGGAATCGTTGCCGCCGCCTTCGACCTGGGCGCCGCGGCGTTCGCTGACGCTGAAATACGGACAGCTGACCAGCCGGCGGATGTCGCCGCCGCAGGGCTCTTCGTCGAAGCCGCTGCGCACCGGACCCCACTCGCGATTGGTGAAATCGATGGTCGCGAGCGACTCGTCGACGTGCAGCTGGCGCCGCTTGCCGTCCCACACCCGCCCCCAGTCCGAGACGCGGAAGGTGACATCGCAGGACTGCTGAATCTCCCAGATCATCGTATTCGCGCCGATCGCGTGCACGGTGCGGGCGGGGATGAAGAAGAAATCACCGTCTTTGGTGGTGAAGGAATTGAGCGTGTCGGCGATGGTGTCCTCGCGGATCGCACGTTCGAACTGCTCACGGGTGGTGCCCGGCGTCGTACCCTGGAACAGCTGCCCGCCGTCGCCGACCACATACCAGCATTCGGTCTTGCCCCGCGGTCCGACCCCGAGCTCCTGCGCAATCGCATCGTCGGGGTGGACCTGGACGCTCAGCCGGTCACGCGCATCGATCAGCTTGATCAGCAGCGGGAAGTCGCCGCCGCTGTAGCTTGAACCGACCAGCGCACGGCCGTTGGTGGCCATCAGTTCATCGAGGCCCATGCCGGCCAGCGGTCCCTCGGCCACGCGCGAGATGCCGCGCGGCTGCTGGCTGATCTCCCAGCTCTCGCCGATATCACCGCGGGGCAGATCATCGCGATACAGGGCCATCCGCCGGCCACCCCAGACCAACGGCTGGTAGACCGGAGCGAAACGGATCGGATGACGCAGGCCTTCTTCGATATCGCGGGCGCTGGGCATGACTGGCTCCTCGGTGAGGGCGGACGGTTCAGATGATGCCGTGGCAGTCGCGGAAGCGCATCCCGCTGCCGCAGGGGCAGGGGTCATCGGGACCGGGCTGACCGCCGGCCGGGACCGGCGCCCCAGGCCCGAGCGCCGCGGGCGGTGACGCCGCCGGCGGTGGCGCCGCACGCGTGGGGCTGCGGGTGGCGGCCGGCGGCGGCGCCGATTCGAGGCTGACCTGGATGCGGAAGAATACCGAGGCCACGTCCTTGCGGATCAGCTGGTACATCATCTGGAAGTGGCGGTAGCCCTCTTCCTTGTACCGCAATTTCGGATCGCGCTGACCCATGCCTTCGAAGCCGATGCCCCGACGCAGGGTGTCCATGAAGTCGATGTGATCCTTCCACCGTCGGTCGATGCCGTCGAGCAGGACGAAACGCAGGACGTGTTCGAGACCCTCCGGGCCGATCTCGGCCTTGCGCCCGGCGAAGACCTTGCGCACCAGTTCCATCAGCTGGTCGCGACAAGCATCGCCGCCCTCCTGCACCGGCAGCGAATCCGGCGCGGGCTTGGGCAGGCCGGTCTCCTCGGCGAAGGATTGCGCCAGGCGCGCGGCGAGCTCGGAGCCGCGCGTGCCGTCGGCGGCGCATTCCTGGACCAGATCATCGAGACCATCGGCGAAGAAGTCGAAGAACAGGCTCTCCAGGTCCTCGCCGCGGAGGATGCGCTGGCGCGTACGGTAGATCTCCCGCCGCTGGATGTTCATCACCTCGTCGTACTCGACCACGTTCTTGCGGATGCCGAAGTTGTACTCCTCGACCCGTTTCTGCGATTTCTCCACCGCGCGCGAGACCATGCGCGACTCGATCGCCTCGCCCTGCTTGAGCCCGAGGCCGACCATCATGCTCTTCATCCCGTCGCTGATGAACCGCTTCATCAGCTGGTCTTCGAGCGAGAGATAGAACCGCGAGCTGCCCGGATCGCCCTGGCGCCCGGAACGACCGCGCAGCTGGTTGTCGACGCGCCGGCTCTCGTGGCGTTCGGTGCCGATGACCCGCAGGCCGCCGAGCTGACGGATATCATAGCCGTCACGCAGCAGCGCCGAGGGCAACGGCAGCGGATCCCAGCCATGCTGAAGCCGGCGCTTGTTGATCTCATCCAGGATCGCCTGCGGCGGCGAGCCACGGAGTTTCTCGCCCATCTCGTCGCCGAGGTAGCGCTTGGCCCACAGGTCGAGACAGGCCTCGTCGAGCTCGGGACTGTCGACCTTGAGCCGCTTGGGACACAGCCCGCGCCCCTTCCAGTGCTTGAGCAGCTGCATGCCCGATCCGCGGCCGAGGACGATGTCGACGCCGCGACCGGCCATGTTGGTCGAGACCGTGACCGCGCCGAGCTGGCCGGCCTGGGCGACGATCTCGCCCTCCTTGCTGTGCTGGCGCGCGTTGAGCACGTTGTGGCGGATGCCGCGGCGTTTGAATGCCTCCGACAGCCGTTCACTGGCTTCGACCGACGCGGTACCGATCAGGATCGGCTGGCCGACCGCGTGCAGCTCTTCGACCTCTTCAACGATCGCGTCGAATTTCTCGGGCTCCGAACCGTAGATCAGATCGTGGAGATCGCGGCGGATCACCGGGCGGTTGGTCGGCACCGCGATCGCATGCAGCTTGTAGATGGCGTCGAACTCGCCGGCCTCGGTCAGCGCGGTACCGGTCATACCGGCGAGCTTCTCGTACATCCTGAAGTAGTTCTGGTAGGTGATGGTGGCGTAGGTCTGGCTCTCCGGCTGGATCGCCACCCCCTCCTTGGCCTCCACCGCCTGATGCAGCCCGTCAGACCAGCGCCGTCCCTCCAGCGCACGCCCGGTGAACTCGTCGATGATCTTGATCTCGCCGCCGGCAACGAGGTAATCGACATCCTTCTGGAATATGCGGTGCGCGCGCAGGGCGTTGTCGAGATAGTGAGGGATGTGCATCCCCTCGGCGTCGTACATGCTACCGACGCCGAAGAGCTCGGTCGCCCGCTCCACGCCTTCCTCGGTCAGGGTGACGGTGCGGTCCTTGAGATCGATCTCGAAGTCGCGCCCCTCTTCGAGCTGCTTCGCCACGCTGTCAGCCTGCGGGTAGAACACCTCGCGCCCCTCGGCGGGGCCGGAGATGATCAGCGGGGTGCGGGCCTCGTCGATCAGGATCGAGTCGACCTCGTCGACGATGGCAAAAGGCCGTTCGCGGCAGACCTGGTCCTCGAGCGACTGCTTGAGGTTGTCGCGCAGGTAGTCGAAGCCGAACTCGCTGTTCTGGCCGTAGACCACGTCGCAGGCGTAGGCCTGCTTGCGCGCACGCGGGTCCATGTTGGCTTCGATCGAAGCGACCTCGAGGCCGAGGAAATTGAGCACCGGCGCATTCCAGGTCGCGTCGCGTTTGGCCAGGAAGTCGTTGGTGGTCACCACATGGATGCCCGGCCTGACCATCGCGTTGATATAACAGGCGAACACCGCGACCAGGGTCTTGCCTTCGCCGGTACGCAGCTCGGCGATCTTGCCGTCGTGCAACACCGCGCCGCCGATGAGCTGGACGTCGTGTGCGCGGAGCCGGAACGGCGGCACCGAGTTCGGACGGTACTCGCGCACCTTGGCGTAGACCGCGGCCGGCAGGTCGATCGCGCGCATGGTCTCGCCGGCGGCGATGCGCTTGTTCACCGCGTTGACCGTCGCCAGCTGATCGCCCCAGGCCTCGGTGGGGAACTCATCGCGCACCTTGATCGCCGGATTGATCCCCGGCGCGATGGCATTCCATGCACCGAGGCGTCGGTCGGCGACCTCGCGCACCAACGCGAAGGCCTCGGGCGTGAGCTCGGCCACCGACGTACCCGCCTGCAGCCGTTGGCGCAGGTCGCTCGAGAGTTCGCGCAACTGGGCGTCGTCAGCCGCCTGCATCTGCGCCTCGAGCGCGTTCACCTGCTGGACCAACGGCATGTACGAGCGGACCACCGACTCGTTGCTGGTACCCAGGGCGTTGCTCACGCCCTTCTTCAGTTTGCTGGCCAAGTCGAACAGACCCATGGACATCCTCGCCATCTGCCGGCGCCTGGTGGCAACGCGTGCGTTTGGCTCGGCAGTCTAGATCTCTCACCGGCGAGCACCAGCGCGAACCGGGAACGAACCGGGCGATGGCCGGCGGCGGCGCAAGCGCCATCTGATCAATGATTTGCGTGATACCGGCACCCGCGCGGATCGCGACGCGAAAGCCGGTGGCGCCCTGCCACCACGCAGGTATAAGGAGCCGGCGTGAGCAGCAACGTCCTGGTCCATCGCGGCACCGAAATCCCCGTCAGCGGGACGATGGTCCTCGGCCGCTCCAAGGAATGCGATGTGGTGGTGGGCGACAAGCTCGCCAGCCGCAAGCACGTGACCGTCGCGCTCGATGCCGAGGGCCGGGCCTGGGCCGAGGATCTCGGCTCGGCCAACGGCACCAAGATCAACGGCAAGCGCTTCACCGGCCGCGTGCGGTTGCGGCACGGCGATCGCATCACCATCGGCCAGAACCACCTGGTATACCAGGACCGGGCGACGATGCGGGTGAGCAAGAAACGCAGCGCGCCCCGCCGCCCCGAGGCGCTGCTCGGGCAGCTGGTTTCGGGCTACCGCGTCCAATCGATCATCGGCCAGGGCGCGATGGGCACCGTGTACCGCGCACGCCAGCTGGCGCTCGATCGGCCGGTGGCGATCAAGGTCTTCCGCGCCGATGTGCTCGAGGCCGACGCCACCTTCGCCGACCGCTTCCTGGAAGAGGCGCGCATCGCCGGATCGATCGGCCACGAGGGCCTGGCCAACATCCACGAGTGCGGACGCGACTCCGGACTGTTGTGGTACAGCATGGAACTGGTCGAGGGCGAGACGCTGGCCGATCTCATCCGGCGCGACGGGCGGCTCGATCCGGCGCTGGCGCTGCTGATCCTCGAACGCATCGGCCGCGCGCTGCAGGCCTGCCACGAGCGACGGATCATCCACGGCGATCTCAAACCGGTCAACGTGATGATCACCCCCACCGGCGGGGTCAAGCTGCTCGACATGGGTTTGGCCCGCATCCTCCAGGAGGGCCGGCAGTCGACCGAGAAGTCCGCCGTCGTCGGCACCCCGGCCTACATGAGCCCCGAGGCGGCACGCAACGAGGATCTCGACCAGCGCAGCGACATCTACAGCCTCGGCTGCACCTTCGTCCACATGCTGCTCGGCCAGCCGCCCTACGTCGACCGCGACCCCCTGCGGGTGATCGCCAGCCATCTCGACCGCGAGATCCCGCGGGTCAGTGCGCAGCGCAGCGAGCTGCCGTCCGAATACGATGATCTGGTCCAGGGAATGCTGGCCAAGAACCCCGAATGGCGGTTCCAGAACATGGGCGAGTGCCTGCAGGAACTCAGCGCCATCCGCAAACGGCTCTACGGTTCGGATCGGCGTCCCGCGCAGAACGCGCCTGCCCCGCGACCCGCGCCGGCACGCCGCAGCAACCAACGCCCTGCGCGCGCCAGCGATTCGCGTCCGGGCGCGCGACCCCGGCGACGGGTGACCAACCTCGCCCTGGTCGTGCTGATCCTGGTCGGTGCCGGGATCGCACTGCTCAACCTGCCGCTGGACGACCATCCGGACCCATCGCAGCCGGATCCGGTCGACCGGGCCCGCCCGGAGGCCCCCGGAACCGAGACCCCACACGCCATCACCCCCACGGACCCGCCGCCGGACCGGCCCGAGGACGCAGCGCCGAGCGCCCAGCGCAAGTTGACCTCGCTCATCGCGGCGGTCGATGTCGCCCGCCGCGAGCACGAATGGAGCAAGGCCGCCTACGCGATCAGGCGGTTCATGGCCACCCACCGCGACGGCGAGAGCGAGGCCCTGCGCGCGGCCACCAACCTCCTGCGCCAGCTCCAGGCCGACGCCAACCGCTGGACCCAGCGCCAGCTCGCGACCCTGCCACCGGCCAACCGCGCCAATCTGCGCCAGCGCCTGCTGCGCCTGACCGACATCCGCAACAAGGTCCTCGCCCCCAATCGCTCCGAGGTCGAGACGCTCTACACCACCACCCTGCGGCAATTCGAGAACCAGTTGGCCCTGGCCCGACGCAAGGCCGAAGAACACCTCAAGGCCGGCGAGATGCAGGCGCTCGCCGCCGTTCCCGAACGAATCGCTCCGCTGTTCGCCGGTACCCCGGCCATGGGGTTGTTCCGTCAGTTCGCCAGCCGCGTGGAGGAGGCCAGCCGGCTCGAGCTCGACGTAGATTGGCAGCACACCGAGCGCGCCCTCGCGAGCGCCCGCGGCGAGCAGGCCCTGGCCGCCGCCTCGGCCCTGCTGTTGCTACGGCGGGACTCAGAGGCCATGGCGCTGCTGCTCGAAAACGATGATCTGGCTTCCGGTCAGCTGCGCGAACGCCGCGATCGGCTGCTGCGCGCCGAAGCGCTGATGCTCGATTTCACCGACCCCGCCGCCCTGGCCCACTTCGAATCCGAACAGGGTCGCCTGGTCCTGCGCGATGGCGCACTCACCGCCGAACGCGACCCCTGCGCCTTCACCTGCACCGCGCCGCTGAACGGCGACACCTGGGAGTGCGCCTTCACGCTGGTGGCCCAACCGATGGAAACAGCCACCATCCGCCAGTTCAGCGTTTCGCTGGTCGCAGGCGGGCGGGTCCTGTTGGCACTGCTCGTCGATCCCGAACGCATTCGCCTGCGCGCAGCGCTGCGCGAAGAGGATCTCAAACTCAGCGAGACGGTCACCGCCACGCGCCATCGCATCCGCATCCTCTGCCATCAGGGGGGCGTCCGCGTACTGCGCGACGACGCGGTGCTGGTGCGCGACCTCGACCTTCCACTCGGCCAGACGGCCCAGCTCGATTTCAACGCCTCGGGCATGGACTGGCGGCTCGAGGACCTGCGCCTGATCACGGGCGACTGATGCCCCGACCACGCATCGCCGTCACCATGGGCGACCCCGCCGGCATCGGACCGGAGCTGTGCTGTCGTATCGCGGCCGAACCCGCGCTGGGCGATGTCTGTGAACCGGTGGTCATCGGCGATCCGGATGTGCTCGCGCGCGTGGCCGGTCGGCTCGCGCTCCGAGCGCCGCGTGCCATCGCCGCAGCGGTGCCGGCGCTCGGCGCCAGCGCGATCATCCCCGGACAGCCTTCAGCCGCCAGCGGCGCGATGGCGCTCGCGGCGATCGAACACGCGGTGCGCGGCTGTCGCGACGGCAGCTACGCGGCGATGGTCACCGGACCGATCGCGAAGAGCGCCATCGCCGCGAGCGGCTGCGACTTCCCCGGCCACACCGAACTGCTCGCCCAGCGGTGCGGCGTCACCGACGTGGCGATGGTGATGTATGACGAAGCGCTCGCGGTGGTGATGAGCACCTGTCATCGCGCGCTCGATGGCACCGGAGCAGCGCTGAACCAACCGCGGATCGTCCGCTGCGCACACCTGCTCCACGCAGCGCTGCGTCGTCTGCGCGCGCGTCCGCCCCGGCTGGCGATGCTCGGCTTCAACCCCCACGCCGGGGAGACCGGGATGTTCGGCGCCGAAGAGGCCCGCGCGATCCAACCGGCGGTCGCCCAGCTGCGTAGCGAAGGGATCGTGATCAGCGACCCCCTGCCGCCGGACACCGCCTTCACTCCGGCAGCGCGGGCGTATTACGATGGCCATGTCTGCCACTATCACGACCAGGCGCTAATTCCGTTCAAGGCGCTGTGTTTCGACACCGGCGTCAACGTGACCCTCGGCCTGCCGATCATCCGCACCTCGGTCGACCACGGCACCGCCTTCGACATCGCCTGGCAGGGCCGGGCCGAACCGGACAGCCTGCGCGCGGCGATCCGCCTCGCTGTCCGCTTGTTGCCGTCGGCGGATGGCCGCGGCTGAGCCTTCAGCCCTCGTTCACATCGACATCGTCGTCGTAGTCGCGCGTAGCCTCGATCGGATCCTCGTCGGCGTCCAGATCGGCATCCCATTCGGTGTCGAAATCGTCGTCGGGATCGAAGTCCTCGTAATAATCGTCGGCATCATCGTAGTAGTCGTCGCGGTCATCAACGATGCCGACCTGCGACGGTTCCTGTTCCCAGTTCCAACCCCAGGTCACGCGCCGGAATTGGTAATCATCCTGCCAACGCGAATCCATCTCCTGATAGTAGTCCTCGCCGGCGGGACCGGGATCGGCCTCCCACGACCACGCGTCCTCCGAGCGCACCGTGCCATAGGGGCCGTAGCGGTAGGAGTCATAATCGAGATCGCTCCAGGCGTGGTCATAATAGGGATCATAGTCGGAATCGACGGCCGCGAGATCGGTGCCGACACACGCAAGCAGTGCCACGCACACCAAGCGCGCGAACAGGAGGAGCGATGCGGTGGATGTGAACGTCTGCATGGGAATATCTCCTGGGAAATGATTCGAGCGCGAAGCGATCCGGTCGGGCCGGGGCCCGAGATGCCTGACGCAGGGATCATAGTCGGTAGGCGCGCGTGCTTCACATTCGGGAGGCGTCAACGCACAGCGCCCACGGGAATTCCCGTGGGCGCTGTGCATCGACGGGCCGCAGCCCGTTGTCGGTGCATCGGTCTCAGTCGATAACAATCAGATCCGTGACCACCAGCACCTCGCGGTCGCGGAACTCACGCTCGACACCGTAGAAGGCGATCTCATCGCCCTGCTCGAGGCCGAGGGCCTGATCAGCGAACTCGGGACCGATGTTGACGATCTGGTTCCTGCCATTCTTGAGCTTCAGTTTCACCAGGGTCAAGGTATCGCTCTGGCCCTGCTGGTTGCCGACCTGGACATCCTTGACCGCATCGATGGTGCCGGACATCCCGACCACCTCGACCTTGGCCTGGCAGTGCGGACAGCGGTCCTGCTTGCCCTGCTTGCTCATCTGCCCATGCGAACCACGACGCCGATCGCGCTTGGCCTGACGGTCATGCATCCGATCCCGCTGCTGCTGGTTGCGCTGCCGCCCCATCGCACGGTCGCGCTGCTCCTGCTTGCGCTGCCGCGTCATCTCGCGGTCGCGCTGCCGCTGCGAACGCGCCTGCTGGCGCGACTTGTCGCCGCGAACGAAACGATAGGTCTCGTCGCTGTCCTTGTCTTTGATCATCACATTCTGGGCCACAAGGATCTGCTTGTCGCCGGATTCGCGGCGGATGCCCTTGGCCTTGATCTGGTCGCCGGCCTGCATGTCGAGCTTGCCGAGCTTGGCCTTGCTGCCCAGATCGAGGATGACCTTCTTGCCGTTCTGCAGCGTGACGCGCACGAGCAGATTCTTGTCGGGGCGCTCCTTGAGCTCCACTTCCTTGAAACCGTCAACGGTGCCCTTCAGCGTGGTGGTGGTCACCGGGCGGAAGGTCTTGTCGCCGACCTCGATCTGCTGTGCACGCAGCACGGTCCTATCGTTCATCTTGCTCCGGCTGCCTTCGATCTCGATCTGCTTGCCGCGCTTGAGATCGAGCTTCTTGGTGCCCAACCTGGGCCCGAGATCGACGATCGCCTTATCGCCCTGCTTGGTCTCGATGCGCACCAGGGCGTGCTGCACGTCGGCGTCCTTGCGCTTGACGGTGCTGAAGGCGTCGATCTTGCCGCTGATGGTCGCGGCACTGGCGGGGATGGTCATCGCCGCGGTCAGGGCGGCAACAGCACAGATCCGCTGTTTCGAAATGGTCATGTGTCTCTCCTTGAAAATCAGGGTGTCGGGTTGGTTCGCCGATGGGTCACGCGTGCATGCACGACCCGGCTGGGTTTGGACGGGATAGACCGGTTTCACCAGTCCCAGAAGCCCTCTTCGCCGTAGTCGTCCCAGCCGTGCCAGTCCCATTCGCCCTCGCCTTCGTCGCCGAGGTCGTCTTCTTCCCAGTTGTCGTACTCGTCGTCATAGCCATAGTCGTCGTCGTAGCCGTACTCGTAATCGTCGTCGAAGTCGAAGGTGTCGTCGGCGTCGTACTCGTAGCTCGAGTCGGCCTGGTAATTGGAACCGTAGTCGTAGTCATAGCCGTAGTCGTAGTCGTACGGCTCATACTCCCACTGCCACTCGTCTTCGACGAAGTCGTATTCGTACTCCCACTCGTCGTCGTAATATTCGTAGTAGTCGTCGTGCGGCTCGTAGACCCACTGCCACTCGTACTCGTCTTCGATCGCGTCGTAGCGGTACTCGTAGTCGTAATCGTCCCACGGGTAATCGTAGTACGGATCGTAGCTGTCCTCGGCAGTCAGCGTGCTCAGACACGCGCAGGCCATCAGCGCTGCGAGCACCTGTAACCACCGTTTGCGTGGACGGAGGGTGGACTGAAGCATCGGAGAATCCTTTCGCTTCGAGAGGTGATGTGGCACTGCGTCGCTGGCAGGAACCCCCCGCCGGATGTTGCGGCCGCGTGCCGTTGTCGATTGGCGGGCATTCTACGACAGGCCCTACGACGTTCACAATTGGAAACCGCCATTCACCCTGAGGCGGCAACGCCCGCGCATGTCCATAAATTCGGCACACCGATAATTATCCGGCAGCGAACAGCGAGCAGCGAGCAGCGAGCAGCGAGCAGCGAGCAGCGAGCAGCGAACAGCGAACAGCGAGCAGCGAGCAGCGACCAGCGACCAGCGAGCAGC
>JBEPXK010000079.1:0-10962 GCA_041641915.1 Planctomycetota bacterium | reverse complement strand
GCACCGCAGCGTCGAGCACCCGCTGGGCGGCGGCCCAGATATCCGGGCCGGTGCCGTCACCCTCGATGAAACAGATCACCGGACGATCCGGGACGTGGAGCGTCCCCTGCTCCATGCGGATCTTCTCGCCGTCGGTGGGGATGACAGGGGCGGTGGGGCTGCTCATGATCGCTCTCTCCTGGGCGCTGCCGGGCCGGTCGCCGACGCTGAGCTGGCACCTTGCCGGTGGTCGGCGGAAGGCAAGCGCCCACCGGTGGCCCGCGTTTGGCAGCGGGCGAAGCGCGCCTATAGTTCGCACATGTCCGATCAGCTGACGGTGCTCATCGCCATCATCTGCGCCCTGTTCACCTTCGGTGTGCTGGTGATCGCCGGCGGGGCCATCGTCCGCCTGCTGCGCCTGCCACGGGACCTTCCGGAGGGGCCGCGTTTCGAGCCGCCTCCGCCGGCACCGCAGGACCCCGGCGCGAACGAGGCGGCACGCGAACGCGCCGCCGAGAGCGCACAGCGCAGGGCGGCCTGCACCGCCGCGAGGCAGACCCTGCACTTCGCCAGCTCGCTCAGTGCCGAGGCGCACGCACTCGAACAGCTCGACGAGGCGGTGCTCCGCCAGGCCGGAGCCGAAGACCCCGCCGCGCTGCGGCGCACCGCGACGCAGCTGGCGGAACAGGCCGCAGCCGAGGCCGAGCGCGCCGAGACCGAGATGCGCTGTGCCGACGCCACGGCCGCGGTCGCGGCCTGCACCGCAGCCCGGGAGCGTGCGGCCGCTCTACACGCCGAGCTCGAAGGCCACCTCGCGCCGGTGACGCTCGCGGACAACCGCCGTTCGCGCATCCTGCTGCTGTTCGTCCTGCTGATCGCACTGCTGATCTGCCTCGCCCTGCTCAAGTCGTTCGAGCCGACGCTGTGATGCTGCGCCTCGCCGCCCGCCTGAATATCGACAGCGGCCTGCGCCGCGATCTGAGCCGGGCGCTGGAGTGCGACGACCCCTGCGTCGAGCAGCTACTCGCGGCGGGCCTGCCCCGCTATCGCGCCGACGAGCTCTACCGCCTGCTCGACCAGGCCGGCGAGATCACATGCACGGGCTGGGACCCGGAGGTCCGTGCAGGCTATCGCGCGCTGCTGCACGAGCCCGAGGCGCCGCAACGGCGGCTGCGCGAGCTGCCCGACCATCTCCGCCCCCGGGAACGCGCACGCTGGTACGGCATCGAGCGCCTCGCCGACGCCGAGCTGCTGGCGGTACTGCTGCGCACCGGCGGCAGCGAGGGCGTGCTGGAGATGGCCGAACGCCTGCTGCGCGACCACGACGGCCTGCTCGGCCTGGCGGATCGCGACGTGGCAGAGCTGGCGCGCCAGCACGGACTCGGACCGGCCAAGGCGACCGAGATCGCCGCCGCCTTCGAACTCGGCCGGCGGATCGCCGCGGCCCGACGCGCGGTGCGTCCGGTGCTGCGCACGCCCGAACAGGTGGCCGAGATCATGCGGCACGATCTGGTGCCGTTGGATCACGAGCAGTTCTGGTGCCTGCCGCTGGATACCCGCAGCCGGCTGGTCGGCGAACCACGGATGGTCAGCAAGGGCGATGTCGACGGCACCGACGCCGCCGCCCGCACCTTCTTCCGCATCGCGCTGCGGGCCAACGCCAGCAGCGCGGTGGCGGTGCACAACCACCCCACCGGCGATCCGGGCGTCTCGCCCGCCGACGTGGCGGTGACCCGCAGCCTGCTTGCCGCCGGGCGTCTGATCGGCATCCCCCTGGTCGATCACGTGGTTCTCGGCGAGGGCGGCGAGCTGGTCAGCCTCCGCCGTTGTCAGGGCGAGCTATGGTCCGCCGGCTAGCCACCTGCAGACGGATCGCGCAGCGGCCCACCGGCCGCTTTGCAGGTTGCCATTCCCCGTCGGGACCTACGGTTCCGCCAATTTGCCCCGCACCCAGCAGTCGGAGACCCGCGGATGCCCAAACGTACGGATATCGAGTCGATCCTGATCATCGGTTCCGGCCCCATCGTCATCGGCCAGGCCTGTGAGTTCGACTACTCCGGGACCCAGGCCTGCAAGGCCCTGCGCGAAGAGGGTTTCCGCGTCATCCTGGTCAACTCCAACCCCGCGACGATCATGACCGATCCGGAGATGGCCGACGCCACCTATGTCGAGCCGATCACGCCGGAAGCCGTGGCCAAGATCATCGCCAAGGAGCGCCCCGACGCCATCCTGCCGACCCTCGGGGGGCAGACCGGCCTCAACACCGCCATGGCGCTGTCAGAGAACGGCACGCTCGAGCGGTACGGCGTTGAAATGATCGGCGCCCGGGCCGAGGTCATCAACCGGGCCGAGGAGCGCGAGGAATTCGCCCGCACCATGACCGGGATCGGGCTCGAGGTCGCCCGCGCCGAGAAGGCGCGCAGCTGGGAAGAGGCCCTGGCGATCAAGCAGCGCATCGGCCTGCCGTGCATGATCCGGCCGTCGTTCACCATGGGCGGCACCGGCGGCGGTTTCTGCGAGACCGAGGAGCAGTTCGCATTCACCGCCAAGCGCGGCCTGAGCATGTCGCGGATCCACGAGATCTCGATCGAGGAGAGCCTGCTCGGTTGGAAGGAATACGAGCTCGAGGTGATGCGTGATGCCATGGACAACGTGGTGATCATCTGTTCGATCGAGAACCTCGACCCGATGGGCGTGCACACCGGCGACTCGGTCACCGTCGCGCCGGCCCAGACCCTGACCGACCGCGAATACCAGCGCATGCGCGACGCGGCCATCGCCTGCATCCGCGCCGTCGGCGTGGAGACCGG
The DNA here is from genome assembly GCA_041641915.1 of Planctomycetota bacterium. GTDB lineage: Bacteria > Planctomycetota > UBA11346 > UBA11346 > UBA11346 > SLQH01. The sequence goes on along the minus strand of JBEPXK010000079.1, from coordinate 8,173 downwards.
CGGCTCGAACATCCAGTTCGCCACCGACCCGCAGACCGGCCGGCTGGTGGTCATCGAGATGAACCCCCGGGTCTCGCGCTCCTCGGCCCTCGCCTCCAAGGCCACCGGTTTTCCCATCGCCAAATTCGCGGCCAAACTCGCCGTCGGCTATCACCTCGACGAACTGCTCAACGACATCACCAAGCAGACCCCGGCCTCGTTCGAGCCGACCATCGACTACGTCGTCACCAAGGTCCCGCGTTTTACCTTCGAAAAATTCCCCGAAGCCGACGACGTGCTCGGCTACCAGATGAAGTCGGTCGGCGAGGTCATGGCCATTGGCCGCACCTTCCGCGAGAGCCTGCAGAAGGCGCTGCGCGGGATGGAGAACGGCAAGAACGGCCTCGGCCCGCAACACAGCGAGGACGTCGGCGATCCGGCCGCGCGCGATGAGCTGCTCGAACAGCTGCGCCTGCCCAAGCGCGACCGTCTCTACACCCTGCGCCACGCGATGCAGGCCGGCGTCGACGACGCCACCCTCCACCAGGCCACCGGCGTCGACCCCTGGTTCCTCTACCACCTGCGCCGATTGGTCGAGTTCGAAGCGTCGCTGCGCGGCCGCCAGATCAGCGACCTCAGCCGCGAGGAGCTGCGCGAAGCCAAGCGCGAGGGCTTCTCCGACCGCCAGCTGGCGGTGCTGTTCGCGACCACCGAGGAGGTGGTGCGCGCCCGGCGCTGGGACCTGGACATCCACCCGGTCTACAAACTGGTCGACACCTGCGCGGCCGAGTTCGAGGCGATCACGCCTTATTATTACTCATCCTACGAGGACGAGTGCGAGGCACGTGTCAGCGAGCGCAAGAAGATCATGATCCTCGGCGGCGGACCGAACCGCATCGGCCAGGGCATCGAGTTCGACTGCTGCTGCTGCCACGCCGCTTTCGCCCTGCGCGACGCCGGCTTCGAGACCATCATGGTCAACTCGAATCCCGAGACCGTCTCCACTGACTACGATACCTCGGACCACCTGTTCTTCGAGCCGCTGACGACCGAGGACGTGCTCGAGATCAACCACCGGATGAAACCCCACGGGGTGATCGTCCAGTTCGGCGGCCAGACCCCGCTCAACCTCGCGCTCGGACTCGAGGCGGCCGGTGTGCCGATCATCGGCACCACCCCGGATTCGATCAACCGCGCCGGGGACCGCGAGCGCTTCAAAAACACGCTTGAGCAGCTCGAGCTGCTGCAGCCGGCCAACGGTATCGCACGCAACATCGTCGAGGCGTTGACCGTCGCAGCGCAGGTCGGCTACCCGGTGGTGGTGCGCCCGAGCCACGTGCTCGGCGGCCGCGCGATGGAGATCGTCTTCACCCAGAAGGACCTCGAGCACTACATCACCCACGCGGTCGAGGCTTCGCCCGACTCGCCGATCCTGATCGATAAATTCCTCGAGAACGCGACCGAGGTCGACGTCGACGCGATCTGCGACGGCGAGCGCGTGCTCATCGGCGGCATCCTCGAGCACATCGAGGAGGCGGGCATCCATTCTGGCGACTCAGCCTGCGTCATCCCCTGCTACTCGCTCTCGCAGCGCCTGATCGACCGCATGCGCGTGACCACCGAGGCGCTGGCACGCGACCTCAACGTCCGCGGACTGATGAATGTCCAATTCGCGGTGCGTCACGAGCAGGTCTACCTGATCGAGGTCAACCCGCGCGCTTCGCGCACCGTCCCCTTCATCAGCAAGGCCACCGGCCTGCCGTTGGCCAAGGTTGCCGCGCTGGTCCAGACCGGCGCCACCCTCGACCAGCTCGGCCTGACCGACGACCCGGTGCCACCGCACTTCTCGGTCAAGGAAGTGGTGCTGCCGTTCAACAAGTTCCCCGGCGTCGACACCATCCTCGGCCCGGAGATGCGCTCCACCGGCGAGGTGATGGGCAACGCGCCCAGCTTCGGCGAAGCCTTCTTCAAGGCCCAGCTCGGCGCCGGCAACGAGCTGCCGGAGACCGGCGAAGTGTTCATCAGCGTGCGCGACAACGACAAGCGACTGGTGATCCCCCTCGCCTGGGAAGTGGCCGAGCTCGGCTACACCATCCTCTCCACCCGCGGCACCGGCGAGGTGCTGACCAAGAACGGCATCCCGGTGACGATCCTCAACAAGGTCCAGCAGGGCGGCGAGACCCTGCTCGACCACCTCGCCCAGCTGGCCTTCGTCATCAACACACCCGACAACCGCGGCGGGCGCACCGACGAAGGGCGCATCCGCTCGGCCTGCGCCCAGACCGGCACCCCCTGCTTCACCACCCTGGCCAGCGCCAGCGCCCTGCTCGGCGCCATCCGCAGCCAACGCCGCCAACCCTACCAGGTCCGCACCCTCCAGGAGCTGCTGCCAGGCCAGGGGATCTGGAACCAACCCCAACTCGCAAACACCCCCGCCGGCTGAAGCCCTTCCGTCCACCAGCGGAAGCGGCACCCCCGTCGAATCCCCGGTCGTCGCCCGCGGCTCCTCGCCCCTTCACTCAGCCGGTCGCCCAAGCCAGGCCCGACCAGGCTCCGCACGCCGGAGCGCACGCACGCAAGCAAACGGCAACGAACGCGCCAGCAACAACCAGCGAGTCCACAGCACACGGCGATAAACGCATCAGAAGACCAGCGTGGGGCTTCCCTCAGAGGGGGCGCTGCCCCCTCGCGCGCTCACGCGCACCCCAGCTGTGCTTGCTCCTCGCTTCGCTGCGGGGCTGCGCAGGCAGGCGGCGACCAACGCCCCAGGATGAATCAGCGGGTTTTTCCACACGCGACGAGGAGGCAGCGAAGCAGAGGGGCGCTTCTGCGCTTGCTCAAGCCCCTTCGAACCAGCCGCAGGCGGATACGAAGAAGACCTTGCCATCGCCATAACGCCCGGTCCGCCCCCGCCCGAGAACCGACTCGATCACCGTCGCCTTGATCTCCTCCGCAGCGATCCCCGCGATCCGCGCCATCGGCAATGCCTCGATGGCGAAGGGTGCCGCCACCACCTTGTCGACGCCGCGATTGCTGCCCATCACCTCGACCACCTCAAGGTCGTGGACCCCCTGGGTCGCCAGCAACTCGCGGCAGACCGCTTCGGCGCGCTGGGGTCGGACGATGGCGACGAAACGCAGCATCGGCGTCAGGAAGCGCTGCGGAAAGCGCCGATGGCGCGGTACTTGGCGTAGCGCTGGTCGAGCAGCTCTTCCGTCGACAGTTTCTGCAACGCGTCGAGCTGCCGGCCGACTGCGGTGCCGAGGATCCGGGCCATCGCCTCGGGGTTGCGATGGGCACCACCGGCCGGCTCACCGATCACCTCGTCGCAAATGCCCAGCTCGACGAGGCTCGAGGCGGTGATCTTCATCGCCTCGGCGGCGACCGGAGCCTTGGCGGCGTCGCGCCAGAGGATCGCGGCGCAACCTTCGGGGCTGATGACCGAGTAATAACTGTTCTCCAGCACCAGCATCCGATCGCCGACGCCGATGCCCAGCGCGCCGCCGGAGCCGCCTTCGCCGATGATCACCACCACTACCGGCGTCCGCAGCCGGGCCATGTCGCGGATGTTTTCGGCGATCGCCAGGCTCTGGCCGCGTTCCTCGGCCTCGATGCCGGGAAAGGCTCCCGGGGTGTTGATCAGGCTGATCACCGGCAGGCCGAACTTCTCGGCCAAACGCATCTTGAGCATCGCCTTGCGGTAACCCTCCGGATGCGGACTGCCGAAATTGCAGCGCCGGCGTTCGTGGACATCCTTGCCCTTCTGCTGGCCGATGATCATGCAGTCATGCGCGCCGACCCGGCCCAGCCCGCAGACCACCGCCTCGTCATCAGCGAAGGAGCGATCGCCGGCCAGGGGCACGAAGTCCTGGACCATCAGATCGATGTAGTCGCTGGTCTGCGGCCGCAAGGGATGCCGCGCCAACTGGACCCGCTGCCACGGGGTCAGGGCGGCGAAGATGCGTCGGGTCTCGTCCTCGAACTTGCGATCGAGCGATTCGATCTCGCTCGACATGTCCATGCCGGTCGACTCGCCCAATTGCTTGAGCTCGTTGATCTTGTCCTCGAGTTCGACCAGGGGGGCGAGGAAATCGAAAGGGCTGCTCACGGTGTCTCCGGGTCTGGGCTGCAGGTGCAGCCTAGCGCGCAGCGCTTGCAGGCAAGGACCGGGGAGCGATCGGCTTCAGAAGCTCAGCAGATACGCGCTGAGATCCTGCTGCCGATCGTAGACCAGCAGCATCTCACCGACCACCTGCATGGCCACCACCGGATGCGGATGGACGAAGGTCCGCACCGGCTCCTGGACCTCGCGCCGGTAGACGGTGATGCCACCACCGGCGTCGGCCGCGACCAGCAGGTCATCGCTCAGTGTGCAGGCGCCACTCGCCGCGCCTTTGCCGTCGAGGCGCGCACGCCAGGCCTCCTGCGCCCCGCCGTCGGCCAGTTTGGCGATCACCACCGAGCCGTCGGCGCCCACCACCGCGCAACGGGTCGAGCGCGCGGCCGGACTGCCGCCCAGAGCGGTCCCGCAGGGCACCACGCCGATACGACGCATACCCAGGCGCGGCGGGAAATCGAAGAACTCGAGCTGCTCGCCGGCCGCCACCGCCAGCACCTCGTTCTGGCGCATCCACCGCGGCGCGGCCTCGCGCTGTCCACCCAGCTCGATGGCCGGAATGTCCTGTCCGGTCTCCTCGTCGAAGGCGTGCAGGCGACCGGCGTCGAGCACGAACAACCGGCCGCTGCGGCGGAAGAGCGTCGGCGGCACCGCGCCGGCCAGGGGCGGGCTCTCCCAGCGCAGCTCCGCATTCTGTCCATCGACCACCTGCAGCAGATGCGCCCCGCCGCGTTCGACCACCGCGGCGGCATAGCGCGCGCCGATCCGCTCGCGCGGCTCGAACAGCAGGAAGCCCACCACCGGGACATCGAACAGGTCGATGCGGCGCTTGAGCACGAAGCGCTGGCGCTGATCAGGGCGCAAGGTCAACTCGAAGATCGCGCCGTCGCGACCGGCAACCAGCCAGGTGGTGCCGTCGGCGAGCGGGCGCAACACCGGCGTCCAGCGGCCCTGGCCCGCCGCCCCAGCCGCGGGCTCGTAGTGATCGCGGGTGGCGAAGGCCAGGGCGGTGCCGTCCGAAACCTGGACCAGGGCCATGCCCTGCGGGCCGTGGATCAGCACCGCGCCGTCCGCGGTCGGGTTCAGGCTACACCACGAAGCGGTGCCGATACGTACCGGCAGGGGCGTGGTCCAACTGCGGCTCGGCTTCATGCTCACGGTCAGACGGCTGGGCACGTCGGGTCCCGCCGGTGCGATGGTCACCGCGCCGCTGCCGTCGCTCATCATGAAGCCCGGCACCACCACTTCGAGCGGTAGGCTCCGGCCCGGCAGACGGTACCCCACCGCGGGGTCCTCCAGCAGGTCGCCATCGATGCGTACGCTCGGCGAGGCCAGCGGCGCGCCTTGCGAATCGACCACTGCGATGGTCAAGGGCACCGGCAACTGTTCGCGCACGGCGGCAGAGAGCCGACCCCGCTGCTTGCGCAACCCGGCGGCCAGCGACAACGCCTGTTCGACCTTGCCTGTACCCAGGGCGGAGCGGATCGCCGTGAGCGTCCGCTCGATCTCTGCGCGCCGCTCCTCGGCCTGTCGTTGGATCTGAGCGATGCGCTGCGCCTGATCCTCGGTCCACCCGCCGCGCGGCAGCGCCGCGGCCGCGGCGGCCAGATCGTGCCAGGAGACCTCTGGATCCTCCGCCTGGGTCAACAATTCCTGGTACCGGCGTTGACGCTGCTCTTCGGTGCGCGCCGCCTCCTGTGCGGCCATCAGATCGCGCAGCCGTTCTCGCGCCTTCTCGACCGGCAGCACCGCGTAGTCGAGTCGGAAGATGCCCTTGTACCAACCCGGCACGCTACCGTAGGTATCGAGAAATTCCCGGATCGCGAGCTCCTGCTGCTGGGGCGCCTCGATCGCCTGGACCTCGGTCCAGGCCTTGCCCGCGAGGTGACGGTGCACCAACGGAACCCCGCTGAAGACCGTAGCCACGAGGAAGGCGAGCAGCAGCAACACCGCCAGAGCCAGCCGGCGACGGCGGCGGCGGGAGAGGGTGTTCTGCGCCCGATCCACCTTCTTGAGCACGTTCTCGCGGTAGCGCCACTCGCTGTGGAACTGCCCCGCGCGCTGCCACTGCTCGATCGCCTTGCGCAACTTGCCGGCGTGGGCCAGGCGATCGCCCTCGGCTTCGATCTGGGCCACCTCCTGCTGTCGTGCCAGCGAACGGGCCTCGGCCAGACGGGCATGCAGTTTGCGGTCGTTGGCGTGCCGCTGCACCGCCTCCTGCAGGGCTTCGACCGCCGCGGCGTAGTTCTCCTTGCGCTTCGCCTCGTCGGCGCGGGCGAGGATGCGGGCGGTGATCTCGCCAAAACGCTCGCCGGAGCCGGGCCGGACGCCGACCGCACCCGTGCCGCCACCCGTCCGCCGTGGCCCCGGCACCGCCACCGCCCGGCGCGAGGATGCGGAGGGCGCCGGCGCTGCCGTCGGTGGCGGCGTCATCGGCGCAGCCGGCGGCGGCGGCGGCGGCGGGGGTGGAGCCTCCGGCTGCGCCGGTGCGTTGCCGTCCCCAACCCGTCGCGTGTCGAGGTCGAGCATCTGTTTCATCGACTGCCCCGGGACCGGTCCGGCCTCCTGGGCGGGCGCTTCGGCGGCGGGCGCAGGGGCTTCGTGTCCGCCGTGCGACCGGTTGGCCGAGAAGCTGTCCATATCGAAGGGCAGCGGGGCCAGCCCCCCCTGCCCCTGGGGCAGGTCGGCGTTCTTCCACGACTCGCTCGCGTCCCCCGCCCGCGCGTCGCCGCCGGCCCGGCGCCTGATCCGTTCGACCTCCTTGATCAGCTCGTCGAGCGAAGCAAAGCGGTCGTCGGGCTCCTTTGCCATCATCCGGGCGATCAGACGGTCGATCTCGGGATCGAACTCGCTCAGATGCTTGCCCAGGCCCGGGTAGGGCTCGGTCTTGTGCTTGAGCATGATGGCGAAGGGCGAATCGCCGCTGAAGGGCAGATGGCCGGTCAGCGCGACGTAGGCGGTACCGCCGAGCGAGTAGATGTCGGAGCGGAAATCGAGCTTGAGCCCATCGCACTGCTCGGGGCTCATGAATGCCGGCGTGCCGACACGCATGCCGGCATTGGTCACCTCGGTGTCGGCGGTGATGTCCTTGGCCAGACCGAAGTCGCTGATCTTGACCTCGCCCTCGCGGGTGATCATCAGGTTGTCCGGTTTGATGTCGCGGTGGACCACCTGCTTCTCGGCGGACATGGCCAGACCGCGGGCGGCCTGGAAGACCAGATCGAGCACTTCGACGCTGGGCAGACGACGGCGACGATGCAGAACCTCGGCCAGGTCCTCGCCATCGACGTATTCCATGACCATGTAGTAGGCCTGGCTCGTCTGGTCCTCGCCGAAGTCGTAGATGTGCATGATGTTCGGATGGTTGATCCGCGCCATCGCCTTCGCTTCCTGTTCGAAGCGCCGGATGAACTTGCGATTGCGTTTGAGCTCGGGCGGCAGGACCTTGATCGCCACGCTGCGGTCGAGACTGAGCTGGCGGGCATGGTAGACCGCGCCCATGCCGCCCTCGCCGAGCTTGCGATCGATGGTGCAGCCGCTGATGGTGTGCCCGAGCAGGTGATCGTAGCGCGAACCCGAGGACTGGCTCTCGCTGTGATCCTCGGCCCGTCCGGTATCGACCTCGACCGCGGTGTCGCACTGGGGGCAGGACACCCGCCGCAAACCCGGCGTGAGCGGGAAGCGATGGCCGCAGACGGGGCAATCGAGTTCCCGGGCCTCGCCGCTACCGGCGGGCACCTGATCGCTCTCCGGGCCTGCGAAACCCGGATCGGCCACGGTGCGGTGCTCGCTGCGTTCGACCGCGATGTCGTCCTCGATGCGGTCGAAGAGATCGAAGTCGCTCGACACGTTGGCACTACCCCAACCATCCGATTCAGGCGACTCGGCGCCGGGGCTCTCCGATGGCGACGCCGAACGCGGCTCGGACGCCGGACGGTCGACCCGCCGCAGCAATTGACCGTCGGCCCGGACATCACGGCCTGCCGCGGCGTCACGCCGCACGGTCAGGGCTGCGGCCGCGTCGGGTGGTCCGCTCTCCTCGTCGGGGTGGTACTCGGCGCTGTCGAGCCCGTGGGC
>JBEPXK010000078.1:0-11107 GCA_041641915.1 Planctomycetota bacterium | reverse complement strand
TGTGGCACTGGATGATGCGTCTGCAACGCGGGCGCGAGCGTTTCGTGTCGAAGATCAAGCGCTTCGACGTGCTGCGCCGGCCGAAGTCGGCTCGGGTCCGCGAGGACATCCAGGAGAGCCAGCGCGCCAAGGCGCTGGACAAGGTCCGCCGACGCTTCTCCGTGCTGCGCCGCGTGAGCCTGATCGCGCTGGTCAGCGTCGGCCTGTTGCTGGTGGCGATCCCTTTTCTCGGCAAGGTGCCCGCCGCGCTGGTTTCGCTGCTGGTGGCGATCAGCGGCGTGGTCGTCGGCATCGCTGTCCGGCCGTTGGTCGAGAACATGATCAGCGGCCTGGTGCTCTCGGCCGCCGATAAGATCCACGTCGGTGACGTGCTCTACATCAACGACCAGTTCGGCAGCGTCGAGGACGTGAGCCTGACCCACACGGTGATCAAGATCTGGAACTGGCAGCGGTTGATCCTGCCCAACAGCGTGATGCTGGCCAAGGAGCTGATCAATCTCACCCACCGCGACGAGTACCTCTACACCCACGTCGAGTTCTGTTTCGCCCCCGACGCCGACTTCGCCGAGGTCAAACGCCTGGCCATCGCGGCGGTCCATGCGAGCACCTGGTACACCGAGGATCACGACCCGGAGGTCTGGGTCACGGGGATGGATCGCGACCACATCCGGTGTTGGGTCGCGGCCTGGGTCAGGGGCTCGCTCGGCGCCTGGTACCTGCGCAGCGACGTACGCACCTACCTGGTGGCCGGATTCCAGGCGGCAGGCATCGCCACGCATCTCCATCGTGTGGTTCCAGAGCAGCCCTTCGGTCTCGATCCGACGCAGGGTGGCGGTGCCGATTCCGAGTGAGCCGATCCGCGCGGCCGGGATGGCCTGCAGGATCCGACCACTCCGCGGCAGTGTTGGCGCAGTTGCCGCCATGCCGCCGCATGACTAGGATCGGCGGGATCGCCCCAGGAGGTTTCCGCGTATGTCCCGTCCCAACATCCTCGTTGTGATCACCGATCAACAGACCGCCGCGGCGATGAGCTGCACCGGCAATCCCTGGCTCTCGACCCCGGCGATGGACCGGCTCGCTGCGCGCGGTGTCCGTTTCGAGCGGGCCTACTGCAGCTACCCACTGTGCTCGCCGGCGCGGATGAGCCAGATGACCGGCCGCTATCCGCACCAGATGGGGGTCAACAGCAACGAGGGCAAGAGCTTCTGGGGCTATGATGTGCCCACCAGTGCGTACCTGCCCGGCCAGTTGGCCGCTGCCGGCTATCGCTGCGTCTGGGCTGGCAAGGACATGCCGCCAGCCGACGGCTCGCGCGATATCGAGCTGTTGTGCCGCTGGGGCGATGTCCAGACCGCCGATCACACCTGTGCCTTCCTTGCCGGTGAGCACGACCGGCCCTTCTTCGCCGCAGTGAATTTCGTCAATCCGCACAACATCTGCGAGTGGGCCCGCGGGGCACCGCTGTTCGAAGGTGGCATCGGCGAGGAGCCGGTGCTCGCGGACCTGCCGCTGTTGCCGGCCAACCACGCGGTGCCGCCGTACGAACCGGAGTTGTTGCGGGTGATCCAGGCCATGGGTGGGCAGAATTACGCCTGCGTGCGCAACTTCACGCCGGAGGATTGGCGCCGCTATCGTTGGGCCTATTTCCGCATGGTCGAGAAGGTCGATCGGCAGATCGCCCGGGTGCTCGACGCGCTCGATGAGGCGGGCCTGACCGATGACACCCTGGTGTGGTTCTGCTCCGACCACGGTGACGGCTGCGGCGCCCATGCCTGGAACCAGAAGCAGACCCTCTATGAAGAGGTGATCCAGGTGCCGACCATCCTCGCTGGGCCGGGCGTGGAGGCCGGGCGCACCGACGCGCGTCTGGTAGCATCGAGCCTGGATCTGATGCCGACCTGTCTCGACGCCGCGGGGGTTGCGATCGACCCGGCGATCGAGGGCCGGTCGCTGCTGCCGCTGGCTCGCGGTGAACGCGTGGACGATTGGCGCGAGGCGGTGTACGTCGAGACCGCGCTCAAGGCCGAGAACAGCACCATGCCGCCGGCGAAGAGCCGCGGTCGCGCGGTGATCACCGAACGCTGGAAGTACAGCGCCTGGGCTTGGGGGCGGCACCGCGAACAGCTGGTCGATCTGGCCACCGATCCCGGCGAGATGGTCAACCTCGCCACGAGCAGCCGGTATGCCGAGCGGCGCGATGCGATGCGCGCGCAGCTGAACGAGTGGACCCGCCGGACCGAAGACGCCTTCATGGTTCCCGGACACGAGATCCTCTCGCCGCATGCGCTCTGCGAGCGCGGCCGCTGAGGCGTATCAGGCGAGCAGATCGGGGTTCCAGCGCTCGACCGCGGCGGTCTCCTCTCCGCGGATGAGGGCGGCAAAGGCTTCCATCGCCCGGCGCGCCGCGCCGAGGGGATGATAGAAGGCGTCCCAGTTGTCACTGTCCTCGCCGTCCTGGCAGGGGATCACGTGGCCGAAGCGGTGCGCCTGCCCCAGCTCGCCGAAGGCGCTGGTGCAACGGGCCTCGATATCCTGGAGGTCGCCGAGCGCGAGTTCGCCCTTCTGTTTGCGGGTGCGGCGTAGCAGCTTGCGCCGCATCAACTCGGCCACGAGCTTGGGCAGATCGATCGCGCTGCCCGGGGCGCGCAGCGCCTGGATATCGGCGCGCGCAAGCGGGCTGAGAAAGGCGCTGCAGCGGGCGATGCCCTCCAGCCGGGAGTCGTCGAGCAACCGACCGCCGATCTGCGGGTTACCCTCGAACAGGACATCGCCGCGTTCGAGTTGCGCGCGCAGCGCGGCGACATCGAGCGCCTGGAGATCGGCGCGGACCTGCATCACCACGTGTTCGGGTTCATCACGCAGCGCCTCGATCCGTTCGCGCGAACGGAAGTGGTAGTCGACGCCGTCGCGCTCGCCGGGGCGGGGGGCGCGGCTGTTGTAGAGCACCAACGGCTGGACCCCGGCGAGGATCTCGGGGTGGACGCGATCGAGGGCCTTGATCAGCGGGCTCTTGCCGGCGCAGGACGGGCCACAGAGCAGCACCAGGCGCCCGGTGGGATGGGCATCGGCCATGTCGGCTCCTTCCCGGCGGGTACGCCGGGAAGGGCGCTCAGCCGCGCCAGTCGGCGTTATCCACCGTGGTCTTGAAATCAGCCGTGGCCACGCCGGGGCTGGGCATGTCTTCGGCGGCGGCCACGTCTTCGGGGGTCGGCTTGCCCAGCCACACCATGCTCTCGCGCGGGCACTTGTCGATCACGGTCGTGAAGTCCGAACCGGGTTCATAGGCATTGTAATTGATGGTGGGCACGTTGCCTTCCATCTCGATGATCTCATGTTGTTTAGTGCACATCTTGCAGCCGATGCAGCCGACCAGACACACGCTGGTGACCTCCTTGCCGAAGTCCTGGTTGCAGCAGGTGACAGCGAGGATGCGGTCGGCCTTGAAGGGGACCATGCTGATGATGTTGCGCGGACACACGGCGGCGCATTTGCTGCAGCCGACGCACTTCTCGTAATCGACCGTGGCCAGTCCGTTGATCACGTGGATCGCGTCGAATGGGCAGCTGCGTTCGCAATCGCCGAAACCGAGGCAGCCGAAGGTGCAGCCCTGGACGCCGCTGACCATGTTCGCCGCCTGGCAGGTCGCATCGCCGGTATAGGCGCGGCGCTGAAGGCGCTTGTCATAGCCGGCGCTGCAGTGGACCACTGCCCGCATCGGCCAGTTCTTGCCGGTCTCGCGACCGAGGATATCGGCGATGGCCATGGCGCAGGCCTGGCCGCCGACCGGACACAGGGTGACCTCGACCTCGGGGTCGGTCAGCGCCTCGGCGTATTCGCCGCAACCGATGTAGCCGCAGGCGCCGCAGTTGGCGCCGGGCAGGACCTCATTGATCTTTTCGACCCGCGGGTCGACGGGCACGTGGAAGGCGCGATTGGCCCAGCCGAGGACGAAGGCCATGACCAGTGCGAGGCCGAGCATCGCCGCGGCGGCGAGGAGCACGGTGATCAGGGTGATGCTCATTTGCCGCCTCCTTGGAGCAACAGCTGCGCGAGGTTGCGGTCGATGCCGGTGAAACCCATGAACGCCAGCGCGAGGATCCCGGCGACGATCAGGGCGATGCCCGGGCCGCGCAGGGGGGCGGGGACGTCGCACATGTCCAGCTCCTCACGCAGGCCCGCCATGATGACGATGGCGATGGTGAAGCCGAGGCCGGCAGAGACGGCCAGCACCAGGGCGCTGTCGATGCCGAAGCCGCGGCCCATGTAGCCGTCGCCGCGGAGGTACTTGAGGATCTCGAGGCAGGCGAAGAGGATGGCGCAGTTGGTGGTGATCAGCGGCAGGAACACCCCGAAACTCTTGTAGAGCGGCGGGAAGAACTTGCGCACGTACATCTCCACCAGCTGGACCGAGCTGGCGATGACGAAGATGTAGACGAGATAGCTGAGGATCGAGAGGTCGACCAGGATCTCCGGATCGCCGCCGAGGGCGAGCCAGACCGCCTGCGACACCGGCGCGCCGGGCAGGAGCAGGAAGTGGGTGAAGGTCCAGGACAGCAGGCAGGCGATGGTGGTGACGAAGATCACCGCCGCGCCCATGCCCACGGCCATGTCGACCCGGCGGCTGACGCCGAGGAAGGGGCAGATGCCGACGAAATAGTGCAGTACGTAGTTGTTGATCAGTGCGGTCGAGATGCCGAGGATGAACAGCGTGATGATGTGATCCATGTTCAGGCCTCCCGGGTCTTCGCGGCGCGAACGCGCAGGGTGGCGATCCAGTTGACCAGCCCGAGCAGCACGCCCAGGGCGAAGAAAGCGCCGGGCGGCAGCACCATCACCGTCCACGCTGGCCAGCCGGCTGGCGCGAGCACCGGCAGACCGAACCAGGTGCCGCTGCCGAGCAGTTCGCGCACGCTGGCGATCGAGGCCAACGCGAGGGCGAAGCCGAGGCCCATACCCAGGGCATCGGTGATCGCGGTGCGGGTGGCCTGCTTGGAGGCGCAGATCTCGCAGCGGCTGATGATCAGGCAGTTGACGATGATCAGCGGGATGTAGGGGCCCAGCTGCTTGCTCATCTGGTACATATACGCGGCGAGGAAACGGTCGACCAGGGTCACGAAGGTGGCGATGGTCAGGGTGAAGACGAGGATGCGCAGGTGGGCCTTGAGGAAGCCGCGGATGAGGCTGGTGAGCGTGTTGGCCATCAGCAACACGAAGGCGGTCGCGCCGGCCATGGTCATCGCCGCCTGCATGTTGTTGGTCACCGCGAGCACCGGGCACATGCCCAGCAGCTGCACGTAGACCGGGTTCTCGGGCAGGATGCCGCTGATGAAGCGCTCGCCGGGGGTGGGGCCGTCGCTCTCGGGCATGTCAGCGAGCTCCTTCTTTGTCAGCCGGCGCGGCGGACTCTGCCGCGGCCTCCGGGCTCGGCGCGCCAGGTGATCCCGGCGGCGCGCTCTGCGGTTGCGCGACCGCGGCGCTGGCCGCTTCGGCGAGCGCGGCGCGGAAATCGGCGTCGGCGAGCATCTGGTTGAGCGCGGCGCAGACCGCCTGCGAGGAGATGGTCGCGCCGGTGATCGCCTGGATCGCGCCGGGGCCCTCGCCGTCCTTGACCGCGCGCAGGGTCGCGGTTGCCGGGGTGTTGGCGAAGCGGCCGGTGAAGTCCGGTTTGGTGATGTCGTCGCCGAGCCCCGGCGTCTCCTTCTGGCCGATCACCCGCACGCCGAGCAGGGTCTGGGCCCGGGCATCGAGCGCGGCGATGAGCTCGATGGTATCGGCGAAGCCCTGGCCGGCGACCGGCACGATCCAGCCAGCGGTCTCGCCCGCGGCGGTGGCGCGGAAGACCGGGCGCTCACCGATCTCGAGCTGTTCGAGCTCGACCTGGTCGCGGCCGAGCAGCTCCGGGGCCAGGCGTCGGGTCTCGGCGATCTTGTTCGCGGCGATCAACGGGCCGAGGGTGATCTGCACCGCGGCCAGGCCGCTGGCGAAGACCAGCGCCAGCAGCAGGACCAGCCAGGCCTGGGCGATGTAGTTGCCGCGCGGCGCGGCGGTGGCGCCTTCGCTGGTGGCGCGGGCGACGGCGGCCATCTCGTCGCTGCGCACGACCATCGCCGGATCGGTCGCTTCGCGATTGTCCGGCTCGTTTGCTTCGGGCGAGGTCATGTGGCCGCCTCCTGGCCCACGGGCCGGCGTTGGCCGACCACCTTGGGGATGGTCAGGCGGTTGATCAGCGGAACCAGGCTGTTGACGATAAGGATGGCGAACATGAAGCCCTCGGGGTAGCCCGAGAACGCCCGGATCACCCACACGAAGAAGGCGACGAGGACGCCGAAGAGCACCCGGCCGCGACGGGTCATCGGGTTGGTCACCGGATCGGTGGCGATGAAGAACGCGCCGAAGACCAGCGCGCCGCTGAACAGGGCCTGGTCGATGCGCAGGTGCAGGCTGAGCATCGTCACTTCGGGGTCGAGGCTGCGGCCGAGCAGCTGGCCGAGCACGCTGAACACACACATCGAGAGGATGATCGCGACCGGGATCTCCCAGGCGGCGATGCGCTTGAGGCAGAGATAGAGCCCGCCGACCAGGCTGGCGAGTACGCTGACCTCGCCGAGCGAGCCGTTGTGGTTCCCGAGGAACAGCACCCGGCTGCCCGGCAGATCGGTGCCTTCCCAGGACAGGGGGGTGGCCTGGGAGAGGACCTCGAAGTAGCCGGATGTGCCCATCGCCTTGGCGAAGGCGATGGTCACGAAGGCGCGGCCGACCATCGCCGGGTTGAACAGATTCATCCCCAGGCCACCGAAGACGACCTTGCCCAGCCCGATGGCGATCATTGCCGCGATCACGCCGATATACCACGGTGCGTTGCCGGGCATGCTCAGGGCCAGAATCACGCCGGTGACCGCGGCCGAGCAGTCGTCGAGACTGGCGCTTCGGCCGCGCATGCGGGTGAACAGCCATTCGAAGACGAGGCAGGCGCCAGTGATGATCACCAGCTGCTTGACGGCCATCAGGCCGAAGAACCAGATCGCGGCCACCACCACCGGGGCCAGGCCGATGAGCACGTAGGCCATCACCGAGCGCGTGCTCAACGTGGTGTCGTGCACGTGAGGCGATGGCCCGACCAGCAGGTCGTCAATCGATTTGGTGTCGTCGCTCATGGGGCGGTCGATTCCATCGGTTCGCGCTGTCAGTCGCGCGGCATGCAGGCCTTGCCCTTGCGCATCAGCTGAACCAGCGGGATGCCGGCGGGGCAGGTGTAGGCGCAGCAGCCGCACTCCATGCAGTGGCGCAGGTGATAGGCCTTGGCCAGGGCCCAGTTCTCGTGTTCGCTGGCCAGCGCCAGGCGTTGGGGGACCAGACGCAGCGGGCAGACGTCGACGCAGCGGCCGCAGCGGATGCAGTTGGTGCGCGGCGAGCGGCGGGCCTCGTCGGCGGTGAGCACGGTGATACCGCTGGTGCCCTTGGTCACCGGGGCGTCGAGCGCGCCGAGGGTGAAGCCCATCATCGGTCCGCCAGCGACCACGCGTTCGGCCTGGGGCAGCAGCCCGCCGCAGTGTTCGATGATCGTGTGCACGTCGACGCCGATCGGCACCAGCAGATTCTTGGGCTGGCGGATGCCCCGGCCGGTGACCGAGAGCACGCGGTGGGTCAGCGGCCGTTCGCGCAGCACCGCGCCGGCGACGGCGACCGCGGTGCCGACGTTGATCACCACCACCCCCACGTCGAGCGGCAGGCCGCCTTCGGGGATGGTCCGGCCCACCGCCGCGCGGACGGTCTGTTTCTCGCCGCCCATCGGGTAGCGGGCGTCGAGCGCCTGGACGCGGATCTCGACCCCGGCCAGCGCGCCAGCCAGTTCGCGGGCCGCGGCGCGCAGGGCGTCAAGGGCGTCGGGCTTGTCGGCCTCGGTGGAGAGCACCACCTGCTTCGCGCTCTGGGCGTGGGCGGCGATCAGCGCACCGACGACCACCGGGCGTGCCGCCTCGAGCATCACGCGATAGTCGGCGCAGAGGTAGGGCTCGCATTCGCAGCCGTTGACCAGGATGGTGTCGACCGGGCGATCGGGGTTGGGGGTGAGTTTGACGTGGGTCGGGAAGGCGGCGCCGCCCATGCCGACCACGCCGGCGGCGCCGACCCGGACGGCGATGTCCTTCGGCTCCAGCGTCGCGATCGGGGTCGGATCCCAGTCGCCGCCGAGCACGGCCTCGAACAGTTCACGGCCGGACTGGTTGTCCTCGGCCGTTTTGATCGGGATCGCGGTCAGATGGCGGCCGGAGGCGATGGTGACGTGGGTCTCCTTGGCCGTGGTCCCGGCGAGGGGGGCATGCACCCCGGCCGAGACGAAGCCGCCCGGCTCGCTCAGTGCCTGGCCGGCCTCGACCACGGTGCGGGGTTTGACCACGCTGTTCGAACTCGCGCCGATGTGCTGCAGCAGTGGCAGGGTCAGCGTCGTGGGATTGGGCAGCACCTCGATCGGCATGCCTGCGGCCAGGCTCTTGGAGGGATCCGGATGGATGCCGCGTTCGAAGGAGCCGGGGCCCGTGCTCGGGCGGATGGTGCTACTCGGCATGGGCAGGGCCTCGCGGTTCGCGGTGGCTGGGGAGGCGGGCGAACAACGCCCCGCCGCCGACGCCCAGGGCGAGCGCGCCGAGCGCGACCGCGAGCTGGAGCGAGTCCGTGGCCTCGGGTCGCAGCGAGCGCAGCAGCAGGGTGGCGGCGATCAGGCAACAGACCGGGGCGCCGAAGAACACCGCCGCGCGCAACGCCAGACCCGGGCCGGTGAACGGGCCGGGGGTGTGGGTGGGCATGGCGTGTTCGTCGAGGTGGGTGCCGGTGTGGCCGCAACCGGCGCAGTCGCCCGCGCACAGGGGGGCGCCCGCTGGCGCGGTTCCGGGATCGTTCCCGGTAGGCTCAGGCATCGGCAGCTCGCGTGGACCCGGCACGCGGACGATCGATCGGCCGCGGCGGGCGGGGATGACAAGCTTTACGGGCGCAGTTCATCGGGCCGGGAATTCAATGAGCCGAGGCAGGTGAGTAAAGGGATTTCCCTGCGCAATCGGGGTGGCGGTCGCAGGGCGGTGAACACGTGCTCGGTGGCGGGCATGCATCTGCGTGACCAGCCTCACAGCCCAGGGCAACGGTCAAGGCGCAAGCGCCGCCGGAGGGATCTGGCGTGGCGCTCTCTGGCGGTCGGGATGCCGGATTCAGGTCTCGGGCGGGGGCTCTGGAGGCTGCGGGGGGGCGGTGGGCTCCGGCTCCGGCTCCGGCTCCGGCTCCGGCTCCGGCGGCGGTGGCGGCGCCTCCAGCGCCCCGGGCTCGAGCGGCAGCGGCGGTCTGGCGCCGTCACTGCGGGCCGCCTCCAGACGGCGTTGGATCAGCGCCCGGGTCTTCTCGAGTTCGGCCACCTTCTCGGGTTCGGCCTCGGCCAGGGCATCATCGAGCAGTTCGAGGCTGTGCTCGAAGTTGCTCGCCGCCTGCTGATAGTCGCCCTGGCGGTAGTTGATGCAGCCGAGGGTGTCGGCGACGCCCCAGTCCTTCTTGGCCGCGTACTCGAGACGGGGCTCGAGGGTCGCGACCACCTCCATGTCGGCCTCGCTCGGGTGGGTGGTGCCGGCGACCAGGACGTAGGCGAGGTAGTTGAGGATGCTCTGGTTGACGTTGTCCTTGCCGGTATCGACGTGGGCGAAGGGCAGGAGCAGCTGCCGCTGGCGGTAGACCGTGCCGAGCGGAGGCGGTTCCTCGTCCTCGGTCGCGGCGAAGCGCTGCAGCAGCAGTTGGGCGAGATGGGCCACGTCCTGCTTCTGGGCCGAGTCGAGCCAGTAGCGCAGCCGGGTGCTGTCGCCGGCTTCGGCCGCGGAGAGGGCCAGGTCGAGCCGGTAGTCCTCCTGACGCCACTGCGCGAGGCCCCCCTGGCGCTGGGTGAGCAGCGGGAGCAGCGAGAGGATCAGGGCGATCAGGATGAGGAAGCGGAGCTTCACGACCCGCTTGTGGTGCCACGGAACCAGGTGCGGGTCAAGTTCTACTTGGCGCAGGTAGGCGATCCGCGCACCGATGCTGTGATGCCGCCAGTTGGGCCGGCTCTCGCCCTGGCCGGTGAGCCGGGCGATCTTGCCCAGGGCCGTACACATCGGTTCCACCCCACCGGCGATCGCGGCGCCATCGAGGTCGGCCTGCCGTTCGCAGGCGCGCGAGAGGTAGCCGAAGAGCCAGCGCAGCTGCAGCGCGTAGCAGATCAGCAGCACCGCGGTGGCGGTGATCGCGCTCGGCAGCAGGTTCAACGGGGGCAGATCGCCGAAGGACCGCAGGACCCACTCCTGGATCCAGACCACGCTCAGGCCGCAGGCGATCAGGAACAACAGGTAGAGCGGCAGGTGGTGGCGACGGATGTGGCTGAGTTCGTGGCCGAGCACGGCGAGGATCTCGTCGGGCTCGAGATCGCGCAGGAGATCCTCGCTGAACAGGACGTAGCGCATGCCGGGCACCAGGCCGAGCACGGCCGCATTGTAGAAGCGTCCGCCGGTGAACGGCCAGACCATGATCCGCTTCACGCGTACGCCGGCCCGGCGGCAGCCCGCTTCGATCAGCTCGCGTGCCGGGCCCGCCGGCATCGGGTAGACCTGCCACAGGCGCACGATGATCCCCGGGGCGCCGATGAACACCAGCAGGGTCAGCGCCAGCGAGACGATCAGCGTCCACCCCGGGCCCAGCCACGATCCGAGGCCGAGCTCCACGCCGTAGAGCACCAGGTCGAGCAGGCCGACGATGACCAGGATCGGCAACAGGCCGAAGCTGAAGCGCATCCGCAGCATCGATGGGGCGTCCCCGGTTTCGTGCGTGCTCAGCGCCCGCCCCATCTGCCGCCACTGCAGCAGCAGCAGCAGGATGAAGGGGGCCACGGCGAGCAGGCGGCTGTGCAGCCACAGCGCGGTGAGGGGATCGGTCGCGTCGATCGCCCCGCGCCCGGTCCAGGGCAGGAGGAAGCACCACGCGCTGTGCAGCGCGAGCGCGGCAATCAATCCGCCCAGATCCCAGATCGCGAACCAGCGTTGGCTACGCTCGTGGGCCAGGCGACGCAGGGCGGCGTGGGTCGCCCACCAGAGCGCGATGCCGCCGC
>JBEPXK010000077.1:0-11180 GCA_041641915.1 Planctomycetota bacterium | reverse complement strand
GTGGCCCCGGTGGGGCCACCGGGCCGACGTAGCGCAAGCGCAGCCCCGCAGCGAAGCGAGGAGCAAGCGCAGCTGGGGTGCGCGTGAGCGCGCGAGGGGACAGCGCCCCCTCTGAGGGAAGCCACCAAGGTGGGCCTCCGCCCACAACCCAAGGGTTGAGCATAGGGCTCCGGCCCACCTTTCTGCTCTTCCATCAGGGGACTTCGTCCCCCGAACCCCCTGTGCCTCGACGGCTTGTGACAGCGCCGCAGGTGGCCAGATCGATCCGGGGCTCGCGGTACATGCGTGCGGCAATCTGCTCCAGGGTGGCCCGGTGTCGGTGCGGGGCCCGCGCGTCCTCCTTCAGCGCCAGGATCTCGGCGATGACCATGAGCGCGAGGCCGGAACAGCGCAGCGCGCTGAACGGGTGGGCCCGGTTGGCCTCCTGCACGACCTGACGCATGAGGCCGATGATGCGCTGCGTGCCCGACCCGGTGTGGCGGCCGGGAAGCCGACGGAGCAGCGGGTGGGTGGCGGGCGGAGCAGGGCAGGCGCAGCGCGAGCGTGAGAAACGGCAGGGCACCTGATCCACCGCCGCGTCGACGGCGTGATGCACCAACTGCGCGAGACCGACGGTGGCGAGCGCTTCTGCTTCCTCTGCCGCGTTGGCAACGGCGACCTGACCGGCGCCAAACTCGCCCTGCGGGGCAGCTGGCCTCCCAGCTCATCCCCACCGTCAACGACGGCGCACCTTCGCCAGCTGCACGACCGGCAGGATCATCTGTTGGGATCGGTGGTGACGCTGCGGCCGATGGCGGCAAACCTCCTCTATGAGGTTTCCTTCAGAGGGGTGCGCTGCCCCCTCGCACCTTTTGCGTGCCCCAGCTGCGCCTGCGGGGCTGCGCTTGCGCTGCGTCGGCCCGGTGGCCCCACCGGGGCCACCTATCGCTGCGCGATGCCGCCCCCGCCCCCATCGCCTGGGTCGCCCCTCGCCAACTGGGCTGACGTTTTTCGGCGGTCGCCTTGCTCCCGTTATACCGGTAAACCGGCCGGCAGGGGCCGCGCCCTGCCCCCTGCGCTCCCCTCGCCGGCGCGCTCACACGGGCAGGAATACCTGCCGCATCCGGCTCGACGGGGACCTGTGAGGGAGCCCGCGGATACGAACCTTTCGCAGCGCTGTAGGCGCAAGCGCGCGCCTCTGTCGCTGGCGCTTTGGCTGGTCTGGTTTGCAAGCCTCCTTCTGGCGCTCCCGATCGGAGCAGCGGAAAGCACGCCGCCGCGCCATCCATCGGTTGCGGCGGTCGCAGAACCCACGGCCGACGAGATGGCTGCGCTCGCCTGGACCAACGCCCTGCGCACCGACCCGGCCGGAGCCATCGACCAACTGCTCGCCGGAGCCCGATTCGGATTCGCCGGCATGGGCCACGACATCGATTGGGAGCTCTGCCGCAGCGAGGTGGCGGCGCTGGATCCGGTCCCCCCCTTGGTGTTCTCGCTGCCCCTGCTTGACGCGGCCCGCGGGCAGGCTCGATATCTGATCGCCAATCGAACCACCGGCCATTTCCAGCAACGCGAGGCGGAGGCTTTCACCGCAGTGGATCCCTTCTCGCGTATGGCGCTCGCCGGCTATCGCGGCATGCCGCTCTCGGAGAACTCCTTCACCAATGCGACTACGGTGCTCAACGCCCACCGCGGCTTCGTGGTCGATTGGGGCGCCGGACCCGGTGGCATGCAGGTGGGGCGTGGCCACCGGGCTTCACTCCTCGACCCGCGCGCCGATGAGGTGGGCATCGCCGTGCTGCCGCACCATCGCCACTGGCGGGCGACGGTGCAGAACTTCGGGCGTTCGCGCACGCCCCGCCTGCTCGGTGGCCTGGTCTACGTCGACCGCAACCGCAACGAACGTTTCGACGCCGGTGAGGGCGTGGGCGGGGTCACGGTGACAATCGAGGCGGAGACGGAGGCGGAGCCCAGCCGCGCCGTCCCCCCTCCTTCCGCTCGCACCTGGGGCTGTGGCGGCTTCCGTCTGGAGCTCACAGACCGTGAAGCCTTCACCTGCGTCGCCCAGCACCAGGGCCGCCGTCTCCAACGCGTCTTCCCGGCCGGTCGGGCGCCGGCGCGTCTGGTGTGGCGCTTGCCGCAGGGCGAGGACACCGCCCGGGTCGATGCACTGATCGCGGCCGCCGACGCCGCCACTGAGGCGCACGCGCGCGCTGCCCGGATCGATCTGTGGGTCGGAAGCCGGGGCTGCGGACGGACCCCGGCCCAGGAGGCACGGATCGCCGAACTGTGCACCGCGGTCGCTGCTGAAGTGCGCACGGCGCGCCAGGCCGTGCGCCGTGCCTTCTACTGGGCAAACGAGCGCGCGTTGGACACGGCCCTGCGCAAGCAGGCCCCTGCCTTCCACGATACCCGTGCCGCGCGCTGGTTCACCGATGCCCGCGCGACGCACGAACTGTACCGCGATGCAGTCGCCTACATGGACGCCGTGCGTGCTCGGCGCGGCGTCCGAGCCTCGGCCGACCGCCGCCTACGCGGACGGGCCGAGCGGCTACGCCGGAGACTGGCGAGCCCGGAATTCATCGAACTCACGCAGCATGTGGAACGCGTTCTGCTGACACTGGGCAAGCGGCCGTGGTGAAGCCCGGGCGGATGCTCGTGCTCCTGGCGCTGATCCTGGCGGGCGCCAACGCCGGAGAGCAGCCCCGCCCGCGCATCTTCGCCGATCCCGTCTCCCTGACCGCGTTCCGCTTTCCCTATTCATGGCACATTCCGAACCACTGCGGCCACGTGGTGATGGACCTGGCCGCCCACCTACGCCTGCGCGAGCGCCATAAGGCCGATCGCACAAAGCAGGTCGAAATACACGATCCGGTCTTCCCCACCTGGGTCCCCGGCGGGGTGCGCCATTTCTCGCTCACCGCGAATGCGATCCCTGCGGTAATCCGGCGGGCCGGGGTGGCGGCGGTGGCCCAGCTACTCGCCAACCGCGAGCTCCACTGCGCCGTCTACGACTTCGACCGGGACCCGGGACACCGACCGCACGCGCCCCCCTGGCCGGAACGCGGACCGGTGGTCGCCGTGCGCGGTCGAGCCGAACCAGGGGGGACGATATTCCTGGTCGCCCACCGCGAGCGCTACTCAGGCCTGCTGATCGGCCGGGGGGTGCGAGATCATCAGGTGGATGGACTCGTCGATTCCTTCGAGTTGATGCGGCCGCATGACGGCGTTTACGCCACCTGGCGCCAGACCCAGTGCGCCGATGGACGGGTCCTCGGTCCCCGAGGTGCTCCCCTGGTGGCCACGCGCGCACCACGGGCGGACTCCTTTCCCCCCGGCAACGCCGTCGAGGGGCGGCTGGTCCACCTATCGGGAACGGCGGACCCAGCCGACCTCCTCGCCCTGGCGCGCCACCTGGATGGGGTGCATCGTGGCCTACAGGTCTTCTTACCACTAGAGGCGCCGCAGCGGATCAAGTTCGAGGTCCACCTCGCCAGGTCGGCCGACGAATTCGCCCGGATGTGCCGCCTGTTCGCCCATCACGGCATCCAGGCGGCCGAGCGCCAGGGCTCGATGCAGGGTTTCTTCAGCGCGGCAGCACGGGCCACCGTCTCCTTCACCGATCGGGTCGAACGCTCGACCGGAACCGCCCGGCTGCGGCTCAACCACGAGAGCGTCCACCAGTACCTCCACCTCCACGGCAGGACCGCCACCGGGATCCCGCAGTGGCTCGACGAGGGCCTGGCAGTTCTCTTCGAACACGTCCAGCTCCGTGACGGCTCTCTGCGCCTGAAGCCGCCGATCGCCCGGATCATCCAACTTCGGCTCTACTACCGCCAATACGGAGAGCCGATCGCGACGCCGGAAAGCTACATGCGCATGCGCATGGCTTTGCACGTCCATCAGTACGCCGAGGTCCACGCCATGGTCCACTCGCTGATCCTGGGCGATCCCCAGGGTCGAGACCGCCTGCGCGCATGGTGGCGCGAACTGCGCGATAGGCGCCGGAGCGATGTCTACGCAACCCTGCTCGCGGGCCTGCTGGACGATGCCGACGGCGACCGCGATCTGGCGCTTCGCCTGTGGCAACGCCGCCTGCGCCGATACGTCCTCGACAGCCAGGCGAAAAAAGAGGCATCGATTACTTTCTAGCCGGGCGCAGCCCAGCCCTCAGGGGCTGCCTCAGAGATGGATCGACGCCAGATCAACGCCCCGTCGGCGCCGACTGAGTCGATGTCTGCGTCGATGTCTGTCCTGGACCGCCTGTCCGCACCCGCGCTCGTCCTCACCGATCATGCAGGACACGCCGAAACCGGTCACGGACCCGCGCCCTGCTGGTGCTGGCGGCGTTGCCGCCGGGGATCCTGCTCATCGGCAGCGCGCTGTTCGCCCTGTGGTACCGCAGCGACGCGGACCTGCGCGCCTCGGACGCGCGCGCTGCGGCGACGGGCTTTCCCGTCAGGAAACCCAGGACAGACCTGTCCTCCGAGTAGCCGTACAAGACCGCGTCATGACCTGTCCGAACCAGACCGGGCGTCGGTCTCGACGCTGCAAGTGGCGGCGAGCTGTGGACCGCGACGCCGAGGGGTCCAGGTACTGCAACGAGTGGCCGGCCGCGCGGCTGTCACAGGCCGTTGCCACTGGACGTCGGGGACAAGACGGCCCGGGAGCAGCGGCGCGGAGACGGCAAGACTCGCTCCGCAGCATTGGCAAGGGCGCCGCCTATCACGGCGCGATGCAGTACAGCCCAAGGCGGGTGCGGACGTACATCGCATCGCCGTGGAATACCGGCGAGGATCCGTAGGTGTCGGCCCAGCCGCCGTGTGCCTTCGGAAGGTCGACGTAGCGCAAGACCCCTGCTGCGATCGCCTTTTCGGCGCGTTCCTGCAATTCCCGTTGGTAAGTGTCCTTGAGCGGGCTCTTCTTGCCATCGACCTTGCGCAGCTGACCGCTGCCGACCAGGCTGTAGGCGACCCCCGAAGCGCTGCGCTGGACGCGGACCACGGAGCCTTCGTTATCACGGAAGTGCACGAAGAGATCGCCGGCCAAGGCGGGCGATCCGTAACCACCGCCGTTGAAGCCGCCCGGGCCGCCGTCGGCCAGCATCGAGCCCGTCGCCAGGTCGGCGGCGCGCAGCTGGTTATCGAACAGCACGCCGCCGGCGGTGATCATGCTGCCACCGGTGGTGCCGATCTTGTCGTGATGCCACAGGACCTCGCCCGCGACCCGGTCGGGATCCACCAAGGTCAGCTTGACCGCCCACGACTCGTCGGTGCTGCAGCCGCTGCCGCCATCCTGATAATCCGGGAAGACGACGATGTCGCGCTCGTCATCCGCCACCGGCGAGGCACCGGCGGTGTCGCCCATGGCGCCGACGTAGGGACACAGCACCTTGCCATCCTTCGCGCGGATCACGTGGCCCCAGCTGGTGACGAGCACCTTGGTGCCGGCGAGATCGAGCACCACCGGAGTGCCGGTGCCCCAGTGCGCCTGCTGGCCGTCGCGTCGCACCAGCTTGTCGTGATGGGTGTAGGGTTCGAGGTTGTCCTTGAGATACCAGCGCCAGCGCTCCTGGCCCGTGTCGGCGTCGAGGGCGTGCATGATGCCACCCTGCAGGGTGATGAAGAGCCCATCGATCAGGTGCGGTGAGGGAACCCAGCGTTCGTTCCACGAGCTGACCTGAGCCCGCTCCTCATTCTCCCTGAAACCGTTGCCTGAGTTGCAGAGCGGCCCGAAGAACACCTGCCATTCAATCTCCCCCGTCGCGAGGTCGAAACAGGTTGCCGTATTGTTGCCCCACGCGGTGTAAACGCGCTCGCCATCGCACACCGGTGTCGGGAAGGTGTGGCCTTGGGCCCGGTGATGGCCGCCCCAGAGTCCGTATTCCAGGAATTTCCTGGTCTCGTCCTTCATGCTCCTCTGCTTCTTCTTGCCCAGCGCCATGAAGGCCAGCCACTCCTTGCGTACCTGCGCGGCCTTGGCGGGGCCGAGCAGACGGTCGAGGTGGTCGGCCGAGGCATGCCAGCGCAGCGAGCCGTCGGCGGCGTCGTAGCAGAAGAGTTCGTAGGGCTCGCAGGTCGTGATCACCGCGTCACCGGCGACCACCGGCGTGGCGGTGCCCCAATACGGCACCTCGGCCACCCAGCGGATGTTGGCGCCCTGGTCCAGGTTCCAGCTGGTCACCGGTTTGGCGGCGGGGTAGAACCCGCTGCCGTCGCCGCGCCAGCCGACCGGGCGCTCTGGGGTGGGGCTGAAGCCGGAATCGCCGAGCGGCGGCTCGGCGCCGACGAGGAAGATGGTCAGGGCGTGGACGAACAGCAGGACGGTGAAGCGCATGATCGATGCTCCTTGGGGCATGGCTCTTCAGCGGTGATCCTCGACGCGGGTGCCATCGTAGCTCCCCTCGCCGACGCAGTAGAGGTGCGAGACGGAGCGGATCACCGCGCGGTTGCCCTGGAAGAACATGCCGCCGCTGTTGTAGCAGCCCCATTGCGGAGGGAGGGCATAATGGTGCCAATATTTGCGTTCGTAGTAACCGGGCAGCCACTCTTCGAAGCCGGCGTGGCGTGGCATGTTTGCACCGCCGAGGACGTTGTCCTCGCTGAGCAGCTTCCAACTGGTCCGGTCGGACAGGTCGTACTGGCGGAATTCCATCATCACCAGGTCGTCGGTACGCCCGCGGTGACGGCCACCCATGTTACCCTCCGCCGGCCAGACCACCCGCCCATCGGCGACCATGAAGCCGGAGGCCCAACTTTCCTCCGGTCCCTTGTTTCTCGGTGGGGTACAGAGCCTCTTGCCGGTCTCCAGGTCCCAGCCCCCTTCCTTCCAGATGACCATGCCGTTGGCGAGGATGGGCGTCGCGGGTGGCCCACCATAGTGGGGGGCATCGGCGAACGGCATCACGTCGACCAGGGTGACCTGATCGCCGCTGAGGACGAGTCGACCGCGCCAGTAGTCCGGTCCCTTCTTTTTAGAATCACGTCCTTTATATTTTTCGAACACGATGACGTCATCGGTGCCGATCACCGACGGCCCGCCGCCCTCTTTGCCGTGATGGAAGGGCAGGTCCGCCAGGACCCTGCCATCACTGGCGCGGACGATGGCACCGTTGGTGGTGGCGATGATGTCGACCGCCTCGCCACTGTCGGAATCGGTGAGTGTGAGATGCTTGTGGGTGCCGATGTTGTACCCGCTACCGACGCGGACATCCGCTTCCCAGAGGGTCTTGCCGGTACGCTTGTCCAGCCCGGTGAGATAGTCGTGGGCCTGAACCACCAGGACATCGCCAATGAGCAGCGGACTGGGGATGTGCTGTACCCGCACGCGACCTGGTCCCAGATCGCGTGCGCGCACCAGGCGACCCCAGACCGGCTCGCCGTCGAGGTCGTAACACACCACCTGTTGTTGGCCGAAATGGGCAAAGACATGGGTGCCGTCGCTGACCGGGGCAGAGACGACCCAGCCGACCATGGCGTCCCAGGCACCGCGGGTCGGAATCTCCAGTTTTTTCTGCAGGGACTTGTTGAACTTGCCCTTGAAATTGGGGGACCCGCCCTCGTCGATGGTCGCCTGGAGCTGGTCGATGATCTCCTGCAGTCCCTCTACCGCATACGGGGCGAGTGCCGCGACGCGTGGCTTCACCTTCTCGAAGGTGCTCAAAACACTTTTGACATCGTCCAGGTTCTCCTCGATCCACTTCTTGCGTCGTTCCACCCGGTTCTTGCCACGACCGTCGAATTTAACCATGTAGGACAGCGACTGGCAGACGCGGGCGAAGTTGAACAGCGACTGGTATTCGGCGATCTCCTCCTCGCTCCGGTTCTGGCCGTCGAAGCGCATCGGGCTGTTGGCCGCCTGCCAGAGGATGTTGCCATCGTCGAGGTCGACGCAGACCAGCCAATGCGGCTCGGCCTTCACGTAGACCCGATCGCCGACGATGATCGGCTGGGTGTTGCCCCAGCCGGGCATCTCGGTCTTCCAGCACAGGTTGACCGCCTTGTCGTCGGTGAGGACCCAGTGCTCCTGCGGCTCGGGCGGCTCGTCGCCCTTCTTGCCAGTATTGGGGATGTCCTTGCGCACCGGCGTCCCTTCCTGGAAACGCAAGGGCGGCGTGGCACCGGGGAAGTGGCCGTTACCGTCGCCGCGAAAGCCCACCGGGCGCTCGGCGGAAGGATAGAAGTCCTTATGGCCGAGCGGCGGGGCGTCGGCGGCCGCCAGGCCAGCGAGGGTGATCAGGGTCAAGATGCAACAACGCGCCATATCAGCTCCTCCGTCGGTCGGATCGGCGTTCTTATCCAAATCGGTGTTCTCAACCAAGCGATACCGATCAGTCCGGTGAGCATTTCCACCTCCTTTGTGCTTTTGTCACCCCCTCTGTGCGCGGTCTGGTCACATGGTCATCCAGGCCTCCTCCCGGATCATCGCACAGTGCAGTCGTTCCGCCGCGGCGCCCACCAAACGGAACGGCCGCGCACGCGTTGTCCTTCCACGCGTTTCCGCGCGCTTGTCCTGTCCATCCACGCACTGCTTCCGCGCGCTAGTGGTCTGTCTGAAGCAGAGTGGAACATATGCGCAGCCCCGGATGGGCAAATATGAGGCGGGATGACGAAGGTGTGGCAGCGCCACATCGAGGAAATCCCAACGAAGTAGATGCCCGTCCGCGGCAAGCATATGTTACAGGATTGCTCAGACAGACCACTAGGGCGATCCTTTTCCATTCTCGGCCAAGTGAAAGTAAGGGGCTCCTCGCCATTTCGTGTGGGCAACGCGACCAGTGACCAGCGAATAGCGACCAGCGACCAGCGACCAGCGACCAGCGACCAGCGAATAGCGACCAGCGAATAGCGAGCAGCGAGCAGCGAATAGCGAGTAGCGGGACTATGTCCCGCCAGCGAGTCGAGCGATGAGCCGACTCAGCGACCGGCCCATGTGATCACACATGTCGACAACCAGCGCCAGGCGCGCATCGTCGATGAAACCAAGCGCCCCGAGCATCTCATACCAGCTACCGAGTTCTGCCACGCTGCTGCGGGCAATGCTGACGGTCCCCTCAGAGCTCCTGGAGAGTGCTACCAAGCCGATCCCAGCCTTGCGCGCGTCAGCGCGCCGCCGAGGGGCCATGGGGGCCGGGCCGGCCCCCATCGGCCGACAGGGCCCTGTTTTCCGCCGAAAATTGGCCGAAGGGCGGAACCGGCATCGCGCAGCGATAGGTGGCCCCAGTGGGGCCACCGGGCCGACGCAGCGCAAGCGCAGCCCCGCAGCGAAGCGAGGAGCAAGCGCAGCTGGGACGCGCGTGAGCGCGCGAGGGGGCAGCGCCCCCCTCTGAAGGAAGCCTCCTATCAGATGGGTCCGTTCGTTCTGCGGCTGTACATCGGCGGTGATCCCGAGCAGCCCCCGGACGCGCACGACTACCCGCGCCTCGGCGTATCGCTACGGGCCGAAGACGGCAAGGCCCTGCGTGACGACCTGCCGGCCGTGTGGACCGGGCGCCCGACAGCGGTCAACGGCGACGTGCTGGTCTACGTGAACACGGTCGCCGACGGCGGCGGCTCCGAAGGCGGTGTCGTCTCCATCTTCGGGAAACGAGGCATCGCGACCTACGATCTGGAGGCTCTTCGTCATTCCATGTGGGTCATGTCAGCGCCGCCATGAGGCCCTCCGCGTGGGGTCGGGGCCTGCAGGGGTGCACCCCAACCCCACACGAAGGACCCCATGGCTCGTCATCACCAGTTCCGCATCTGACCCCTGGCGCTGGTTGTCGACAGGTGCGACCACATGGGCCGGTCGCTGAGTCGGCTCATCGCTCGACTCGCTGGCGGGACATAGTCCCGCTACTCGCTACTCGCTACTCGCTACTCGCTGCTCGCTGCTCGCGTTGCCCACACGAAACGTCGAGGAGCCGATCTGAAGCGGTGCGAACAGTTGGTGCTGAGCCCCGCAGGGGCGCAGACAACGAGGCCCCAGTCCGCGAGTCCGCCGATGACGGTTGCGAAAAGCCTCAGCCATTGCCATCCGCCAGGGGCGTCAGCGAATAGGTGGTTGCCGGGGCCAGTCCCGAGAAGATCTGGGTCGATCCCTGCGTCTCCTCGCTGCCGTGCACTGGCGCTATGCTCCAGACGTGCCCTTGCGGCTGTTCCATCAAGATGGTACGGGTCTGGGTGGTGGTGGGGATGATTTCGATGGCGTTGATGAAGGCATTTGCCGTGGCATCGGCGTCGCGGCGCAGAGCCAGGATGATTTCGCCATCGTCGATATGCCGGGTGAAGGATCTGGTGATGGCGGTTGCCGGTCCTGCCTCGGCGTAGGCATCGAAAGCGTCCAGGATCTGCTCGCCTTCCAGCCAGGCGTCGAGCAGGCTTTCGCCGGCGGCGCTGGAGGTCATGTCGGCGAAGTGCAGCACGATCCGATAGTCGCCTGTGCTGACGGGGAATCGCCAGAGCTGATCCTTGTCGGTCTTGCGCACCCGGCGCCAGTACCGGTAGGGAATCTGGTGGTCGGTTCCGGACACCGCGGAACCGCTGGTCTGGGGATTGCCGCCGCTGTCGCCCGCATGTCCCCAGGTGCCGGTCTCGAAGCCCTGATCGTGCAACCAGACCCGACCATCAGCTGTCTCCTGGTCGCCGAGCGGGCAGCTCCGGTCGTAGCGCCGGCCAGCGCCGCAGTTGACGCGCAAGGGCTGGGAGGAATCCGGCCGCACCCGGATGCGCACCGTCTGCCAGGAGCGCGCCATCCATTCATCGACCACTTCGACCCGTGCGGTGTAGGTGTGGGCGCGGACATAGCTGTATTCCTGCACCGGCGACCAGGTCGCTTCAGTGCCATGCTCCGTCACCCCCGGCTCCAGGCGATGATACTGGATACCTTCGAACCACCATTCAGCCTGGTACTCGTAATCGACAAACGGGCTCTCGTCGGCATCTGCATCTGGATCGCTGACGTCGAGCGCAAAAGAGACGGTCTCGCCGACGAGCGGATTGCTGGTCGAGCACTGCAGCTCGGTGAGCACGGGCGGAATGTTGTGCGGCTGGCCGGCCACGCTCAGCGACAGGTCACCGTAGACGAAGGTCCCACTCGGCAACAGGAGGTCGTAATATTTCCACGTGGCCGCCTCCAGCAGCACCAGTCCCAGCGATTCACCCTGGTCGAGGCGGTCGGCGAGGTCGTTGTCATCCTTGCTCAGCCAGGGCCCCAGCCGGAAG
>JBEPXK010000076.1:0-11223 GCA_041641915.1 Planctomycetota bacterium | reverse complement strand
ATGCACCACCACGTTGGCCGTGGCGCAGAAGGTCATGCTCGGCACGATCACCTCGTCACCCGGGCCGATGCCCAAGGCCGCCAAGGCCAGATGCAGCCCCGCAGTGCACGAGCTGCACCCCAGCGCAGCAGGTGCATCACAGACGGTGGCGAACCGCGCCTCGAACTCCCGACTCCGCGGTCCGGTGGTGATCCACCCCGAACGCAGCACCGCGGCCACCGCCTCGACCTCGCGTTCATCGTAGAACGGCGGCGCGAAGGGGAGGAACCGTTCACGCATCGTCAGTCTCCGGGCGGCGCAGCAGCGCGCACAGGTGGCTGCGCAACGGAGGCATCCCGCGCTCGAGCAGCACCGCCAGGGCCGGCGCCCAAGCGGCCAGACGCCGGGCCAGCGGCGGCAGCAGGGTCAGGGTGCGGCGCCGCAAGCGCCAGCCGGGAAACAGCCGGCGCAGGTCGCTCGCGCGCAGGGCCCGGACGTCGCGATTACGCGGATTGTCGTAGCGGAAGTCGTAGATCAGCACCCGTCCTCCCGGTCGGGTCACGCGACGTAGCTCGGCGGCGAGCTCGCCGCGCCGCGCCGCGTCGAGAATGGACGAAAAGACCGTCTGCGCTGCGACCAGATCCATCGAGGCATCACCATAGGGCAATCCGTAGCCGCTATCCACCCGCAGGTCGACCCCGGCCGGGCTCAACCGGCGCGCCTGCTCGATGCGCTCGCCGACCAGATCGACGCCGTGCAACCGCGTCGGGTCCGCGCCCCAGTCCGCCAGTCGACGCAGCCACGTGCCGTAGCCGCAGCCGACATCGAGAATCTCGCACCCGGTCAAGTCGCACAGCCCGTCCGCTGCGAGCAGTGCCGCGATCGCGTGGTCACGCCCCCAGACGTTGAGATGCACGTCGGCCCGCGACCAGTGGTACAACCGCCCGCGACCGGCGAGCGCACGCTCGGCGTAGGTCTGGCGGATACGCTCCTCCTCGCTGCGTTGAGTCTCGCTCATCGACGCTCCGATGAGCGCAGCTGCTGCAGCCAGCGACGGACAAGCGTCGACCAGGCATAATATGCGACCACGTGTTTGCGCCCGTTCTCGCCCCAAGCGCACGCCCGTTCGGGCTCGTCGAGTACGCGGCACACGGCCTGCGCCAGCGCTGCCGGATCCTCCGGCGCGACCACCGGCCCCGCGTCGACCGCTGCGACCAGACGCGCACCCTCGCCCGCCCCCGAGTAGATCACCGGCCGCGCACAGGCCATGGCCGCGAAGATCTTGGCCGGTCGGGTACCGGCGAACAGCGGGTTGTCGCGCAGGGTCGAGAGCCCGGCGACGCTCATGCGGTAGAGCAAAGCGATCCGTTCCGGCGGCATCGGTGCGCAAAAGGTGACGTTGTCCAGATCGCGGCCGAGCGCCGTCAACCGCGCCTTCTCGGATCCATCGCCGACGAACAGGAATTGGACCCTGCGCCCGCTCAGCCGCCGCGCCGCAGCCAACGCCGTCTCGATACCGTGCGCGTAGCCATGCGTGCCGGCGTATAGCACGATCGGCCGCTCGT
This sequence comes from Planctomycetota bacterium, assembly GCA_041641915.1. Classification (GTDB taxonomy): domain Bacteria; phylum Planctomycetota; class UBA11346; order UBA11346; family UBA11346; genus SLQH01. The sequence continues at coordinate 9,679 of JBEPXK010000076.1, read as the reverse complement.
CGAGGCCGAGCTCCTCCCGCAGTCCCGCAGGTTCCGATCCGGGCGCGAAAAGCCGGGTGTCGACCCCGTTGGGCAGGTAGCTCACCCGCGCCGCCGCGACCCGCTTGGCGCCGGTCAATGTCGCCCGCAGTCCCTCGGTGACCGCGACCACGCCATCGCTGCGCGCGTAACACCACCGCTCGAGCCGGTAGGCGAGGTGCAGGAAGCGCCGGTTGGTCATCAGCCCCAGCCGCACCACGCTGTCCGGCCACAGATCCGCGACGTTGAACACCACCCGCGTCCGACGCCCCCGCCAACGACGGTAGGCCATCGCCGTCAGCCCGAGAAACAACGGCGGCGATTCGACGAACAGCACATCCGGCCGACGCGCACGCAACAACGGACACCAGGCGGCGAGGGTGAACGAAAGATAACTGATCAGCCGTCGCAGACCCGATCCCGTCGCCGGATGCAGCCAGACCCGACGCACGGGGATACCCTCCCAGCAGTCGCAGCGCTGCAAACGCCCGCGCCACTCCGGCGCAATGCACCCGCTCGGATAGTTCGGCAACGCGGTCACCACCTCGACCCGGTGCCCGCAGCGCACCAGCTCACGCGCCAGGCTCGACAACCGCACCTGTGCCGCCCCGACTTCAGGCGGGAAATACTGGGTCAGGATAAGGAAGCGCATCAGCGCGCCTCCTGAGCCACACACACGGTCGCACGACGGCGCAACAGCTTCGCAACCAACGCCGCGCAGATCCGTCCCCTCAAATCATTGCCCCCGACGAACCTCAGCAGGTGTTCCTGTACGCCGCCCCAGCCGCGCAGATAGCGTTCGACCCCGGGGAGAAGCGACCCCTCGAAGTCGAATGACAAGCCAGCCGCCGCCGCCCCATCGATCATCGATCCCATGAGCAAAGCAGATGCCGCACTCGCGAGATTCCCACCCGATCTGCTGGTTCCACCTGCGAGATAGTAGACCCGCGTCTCGTCGCGCACGGTCACGGCTGCCGCGATGGGACCGCTCGATGAGTGGATCAGATGGAGTCGGCCGGCTCCGCGTTCAACCACTGCCCGCCACCAGGATGCACAGCGGTCCTCTTCCGGGAAAACGAAGCCTCCGCGCCGTGCCGTCTCACGCAACAAGGGCCACACCGCGCACGGATCAGCATCCGGCTGCAACTCGAGGTCGCCGGCCGCGAGCAGACGTTCTCCCCGCTTGAGATTACGCCGATGATGTGCCGAACTGGCGCCGCGCCAGTCATGTCCAACCGGCACCGTGTAGGTGATCCTTGGCAGACAGCGATATCCCGACCAGATGAACGGAAGCACATCGGCATCAGGTAGACGAACGATGACATCATTCGTCTGCCCCTTGCCCGCCGCCTTCAGCAAAGCGCCCAAGGCCTGGTGACGAAACCCCTGCGCATCACGGTGGCGCAGACCGGCATCGCAGAACACCGGTCCATCGACAGGGGTCAAGGGTGGCCGTCGGTTGAAGCACAGGCCCATCCAACGTCGTTCGCTCGCACGACACCAGCCGGCAACGCAATGGCCGGCGCTGCGCACCGCCAGTACCTGAGGGTCCAGGCCCCAGGCACGGTACCACCACGCAGAGTGGAACAACGCGCCACCGCCACGCGCCTGCAGCGCCCGGTCCCATTCCTCGTGCTCGAGTTGCACGACTTCAAGAGCCATGGGCCTCCATCTGTTCAATCTGTGCCGGATCATAGCGTCGGCGCAGGGCCGAGGCCACCTCCTGGCCGGTCACGGTCGTGTTCCGTTCCAGCAACTCCCAGTACAGCGGCCCCAGTTCGCCCCTCTCCTGGAGACCGTGCAGAACGGGATCGTGCCAGAGGATGCCGACCCCGCCCCAGCCCCACCGCCGTGCCGCAGCCACGATCGCACTGGCTTCGTCACGAGCAGGCGAGCCGCGCCGACCGAGCGTGACATCCATCACCACCAGCGGAATCGCCACCAATGGAAGCGGCCGGTCGCTCAGGACATCATAGACAGGGAACGGCATACAGGCACCACGACGGAAGCCGGGGCGTTCACTCCAACCGAGACTTCCTTCAAACTGTGCTCCGGCCACGACTGCTTCCCGCTGAACCAGCAGCGGCAGACCACGCAACCAGTGTTGTCTTCCCCCCTCGATCGACACCCCGCTCCGGCGCAACCGGGAATATTCGCACGCGAGCCGACCGGGCCCACCCGAGCTACGGTAGCTTCCGTGGCAGCCGACATCGGCGCCGCTTGCACGAAGCGCGCGCGCGACTGTGCGAGCACGGGTTGAGCGATAATCACCATCGCGCCGATGCGCCCGCGCCGTGAGCAGATTGTAGTCGGCGCGCGCCCCCATGGTCCGTTCAGTGTGCGCGACAGCCAATGGTCCGGGAAACAGAGCTCTGTCCCACAGCAAACGCTTGAGTCCATTCCTCGTCAACACCGCCGCCGAAGACGGGCCATGTGCCATACCTGCCTGCACCACGTTCTTCACCCAACGCCACACGGCCCATGGCCCGCGAGGGAGCACATCCACATCATGGCTGGCATGCAGAGCAAAACCGGTCCTGGTACCCCATGGGCTGAGTGGGCGCGGATTCCAATGCCGCCCCATCAGATCACGTATTTGCCTATTGAATCCGTGCATTGCCAACGTGGCCCATGGCACTGCTGGGTCGAGACCAAAACGGCTTTGAATACTCGCGGCAAAGGGGAGACGCCCTACACCATCACGTTCACGATGCGCCAGTTCATCTTGGCCCGAGAGCCATTCGAATACCTCCCCCAGCCAATCAGGTCGTCCATCGGGACAGGGATGGAACAGAGGCATCGCCCCCAGCTCTGGATCCTGCCACACGCGCGGGGAGCCGAGTGCGATGGTCGACGCCCGCAGCCGATAGCCCCGGCAAGAGTGGTCATAGAGGACACAGGGCCCCGGTTCGGCCTGACGGTAACCAAAACAGGCGCAGAAAACGGAGAAGGCATACGCGATGCGTCTGCGCACCCGATCGGACACATCGGAAGAGAACGCCAGTCGCAAGCGGCCGTTCACGGAGCCACTCCCGCGGGTCGACGGATCATATGCGCGAGAGGTGCATTCCTGCGCAGGTGCAAGCCGCAACCGTGGCTGCAGGCGAAGTCTGCGATACCGGCGATCACCGCGTCCGGGTTGCTGCAGAAGTCACGATAATCGACATCGTGGAATCGCCCTGGACAGCGGGAACGGGCGCTGGCGATGGCTGCGTAGACTGCCCGTGATTGCCAACGGGCCTGATCCGCCGGCTCCCGCCCGCGAACTTTCTGCCAGCCGCGCGGTTTCACCGAAAACCAAGCCGACTCCGTCCCCGACTCGTTGCGACGTGCGGCCAGAAGCGAACGCACGATCGCGTCTTCATCGCGACGAAGCACGATGAACAGAGCCTCGGGCAGGACTTGTGCAAGAACGCATAGCCGCAACCCATTGGCTACGTTCTTTATGACCACAGGTCGTTTGGCCAAGGCGGCCATCGCTCGCACATTCCGCCGCAGCGCCAAACAATCCTGCAGATCGACCGTCCCCGGCGGAACTGCCTGTGGCTCGTGCGGGAAGAAACGGTAATGAAACCGAGCGCCTTCATGCGCGCCCATCAGACCCCGTGTTCGCCCACGCCGTGACATGAAGGAGCCCGGCGGAAACACCGGCCAAGGCCCCAACAGCATCTCGATCAGCCAAGGCGCCCCATAGACGGCTGCATGGAGATTGGTGAACGATTCGACCTCACAGGCATAGACAAGGGACTGCGTCAGGACCGTGGTGCCACTTCGAGGAGCACCGAGAATGAACAAAGCACCATGTGGTCTGTGCCATGCGTGTGGCACCGGCAACCTGCTCAACAGGTCGTTGCCAGCGGACCACAATGCCCGCAATGGCATACGGCGTACCGATTGTGCTCGATCGCCAGCGGACCAGATGCAAACCATGCTCAGAGGCTACCTGCGCAGCCGTGGACGCGCAAGCGGCCACGGCAATCGCTTCAGGTGTGAATCCATACAGCTCCGGTCTCGACTCGTGGGTTCAGCGTTGATAATCACGTTCCTGCCACGATGAAGGGACGCCTCCCCAATCCTGCTGCAAACGCACCACGTCCTCGGCGATGACATCCGCATCGGCGGACGAGAAGATCTCATCGAAATGCAGTACCGGCACCCCACGGTCGACCTTGATCGCCCGACAGAACCGACCTCGCAGGTCGGTATGGCTGTACACCCAATCCAACGAGCGATCCCCGCATCGCGTCCGGCGTACTATGCGCACTATACGAACCAGGCGCTGAACCAAGTGGTTGAAACGACGATCCTGTGCCTGGTTGACTCTTGTCTCGAGACTCGGCGGATGGAAGGACGTGTCGACACCAAGACGACCAAAGAACTGCTGACTGAATGCAAATGGGGCCCGCTCGATCTCTTCGAGATGGAACACATGTATGCGGTCGGAACCGAATCGATGCCGAAACGGGGCCAAGGCGTGATGGAAACAGCTACGCTCGACGTAGACGGGGCGAGATCGAGCCGCCGCACGCAAGGCATCGCCTTTGACCTCAGAGGTCTTCCCCTGTGCTTTCATGACATCCATCAACAAATGGGAGATCGCCCGCCGATAGGGGTTTCGCAACAAGACGAACAATCGGACCTCGCGACATGTCTTCGCGATCCTATCCGCCACCTCCGCCGCGTAGAGATAGGTCGGATGCACCTCACCCTGAACACCATGCTGAACCGCCCAGTGGGAGCGATACCACTCCATGCCCCGATCGAAATGACGCGTGAAGAAGTCAAGCTCCTTGGGTAGGGTGACACAGACCTCCGGATGCTCACGACAGATGGTCCATAGCCAACTCGTCCCACATTTGTGGCCGCCCAGGCAGATGAAATCCGGCGACCTGGCACCTTGACCATCACGCATGCCTACCTCCATTTCCCAGCGCCATCCGTTTCAGCAGCGTCCAATGCCAGAGGACCTGAACCGCTTGAACTCCGGTAGCCCAGATACCATAGATACCAAGCGCAAGGACCACCGCGAAACCCAACCATGCACTCAGGCCAACGATGACAAGCAAACCGCATAGCATCAGGCTCTCGCTCAAGATGAGGACCCGCTGTGCACCGATGGTCAGCAGCGACTGTCTCAATGGCCAGGCAACCGCACGCACAACAAACCAGCCGGCAAGCACCGAAGCGAAGGTGCCCGCCTGACGCCAGCGGTCCCCGAAAACGATGCTAAAGAGTTCCTCGCCCCAAAAGGCACAAAGCGGAACCATCGGCAGCACCAGCGCCGCCAGTCGAACAACCTGACGACGGTAGCTCACACTCAACGCAGCGGGCCGGAAACGCAGAAGCCGAGTGCTTTCTGCGAACCACGCATGACCGAGCACCGCTCCCAGAATCACACGGGGCGCATCGAGCACCCGGTGGCACACCGCGAAGGTCCCTGCGGCCTCCGAGCCCCACCACGTCGCGACCAATATCACTGGCAGCCGTATCCCAGCCGATTGCAGCAGCGACCATATGCCATTGGCGACCACCAACCGCCGGCTCTCCCATGCCACGCCGTAGATCTGACGCGCCGTAAGCCCGCGGAGCACGTCGACACGAACCCCGAAGGACCGGTGCAGGAAAAAGAGCGCGACAATGCGCCCCGCCACATCGCCGTAGATCAAGCCGCTATCGGCAAGACCGTACTGATAGGCGGCTACTTGCGCACCCACTGTCGCGATGGACTGACCAATGCGGGCTGTCGCCAACAAATTGAATCTGTGGTTCCCGACGCCTTGATAGTAGAGCATTCGATTCCAGGCCGCACAGCAACTCGAGCCGGCTGTAGCCCAGATGACCGGCAATCCAATCATGCTCAACAGGCCCAGCGACCATAAAAAAGTGGCACCGAGGCCGACAAGGCCACAGACGACCGATGCCAACGCCATGCCCGCTAAGGTCAACGCAGCGCAGCGCAATCGCCCACGCTGCACCGGTATGGCCAGATCGAGACGCAGGCAGGCGACCAGTGAGAGAACCGCGACCAAGCCATAATAGACACCAAAGCGCCCGTAGGCATCGAGGCCATAGATCCGGGTCAACAGCGGCATGAAGGCCACGCCGGCGAGGAGATGAAAACCGTTGCCCAGCGATGACCATAAGACACTGGCGCGATAGGATACAATCGGACGTTCGCCAGCAAACGGCGGACCTGTACGGTTCATCCGCTCAGATGCCCGTCAACCCGTTGCGTGTCAGCCGGTAGCGCTCCCCAGTCCTTGGGCAGGAAGTCCCCTCCCGTTGTGCGCCGGGCACAACGGGCAGATCGAGCCGTTCACCCGCCCGGCTGACCCACCCCGTCTGTCGGGCGGGCACACCCATGACCAGGGCGTGCGGCGGAACGCTCTTCGTCACCACCGCGCCCGCGGCGATAAAACAATGGTGACCCAACTCGACGCCACAGAGGATCGTGGCGTTGGCCCCGATGGTCGCGCCGCGGCGGACGACGGTGGCCTTGAACTCGTCGCGGCGCGGCACCGCGCTGCGCGGGTTGATAACGTTGGTGAAGACCATGCTCGGGCCGCAGAAGACCTCGTCCTCGAGCACCACGCCGTCGTAGAGCGAGACGTTGTTCTGGATCTTGCAGTTGTTTCCGATCACCACCGTCGGCGCCACGTACACGTTCTGGCCCAGCGAACAGCCACGGCCGATGCGCGCCCCGGCGCAGACGTGGGTGAAGTGCCAGATCCGGGTGCCCGGACCGAGTTCCGCGCCGGGATCGACGATGGCCGCAGGATGGACCGCCGGCGAGGCATCAGACTCGTGGTCGGCGGATTCCATCACAGCTCCAGCGGCAGGCTGACGCGGGTGCCGTTGCGGGCCGAGGTGTAGGCGGCGATCAGCACCTCGAGCGACTTGAGCCCCTCGCGGCCGTCGGTCTGCGGCTGCTGCTCGCCGCGCAGCACGCCGATGACGTTGTCGTAATACAGCGGGTGACCGAAGCCGTAGACCGAGGTGGTCTGGTAACTGGCCGCGCCGATGGCTTCGTCTGCCGGAGTCGGCTCGGCGAACTCCCAGTGCTGGATCTCGTTGACCGCCAACCCGCCGATGCGCACCGTCCCCTTCTCGCCGAGCACGGTGATGCTGCCCTCGAGATTGCGCGGATGGGTGAGCATGGTCACGTTGACCGAACCCAGGGTGCCGCGCCGCCACTTGACGCTCATCACGCCGGTATCCTCGACCTCGATATCCCGGGCCAGGGTACCGGTGTAGGCGTGTACGCTCTCGATCGGGCCGATGAGCCAATCGAGCAGGTCGATATAGTGGCTGGCCTGATTCATGAAGGCGCCGCCGTCGAACTCCCAGGTCCCGCGCCAGGCGGCGGAGTCGTAATACGCTTGCGGCCGGCTCCAGAACACGTTGACGCTGACCATGTAGATCCGACCGAAACGCCTCTCATCGATCGCTTGCTTGAGCAACTGCAGCGTGGCGTTGCGCCGGTTCTGCTTGACCACGAACAGACGCACCCCGGCCGTATCGCAGGCGCGAACCATTGCCTGCCCGTCGGCCCAGCGCGTAGCCATCGGCTTCTCGGTCATCACATGACAGCCTGATTCCGCCACGGCGATCGCCTGCGCCGCGTGCAGACCACTGGGGGTGGCCAGCACCACCACGTCGGCGTCGCAGTCAGCGAGCATCGCATCGAGTGAATCGAAGCCCGGCGCGCCGGTCGACGCCCTGGCGGCCGCGAGCGCCGCGGGGTCGATATCGCAGACACCGACCAGCTCGGCCCGCTCGCCGTGTTCACGCAGTGCGGCGAAGTGGTTCGCGCTGATACGGCCGCAACCGACGAGGGCGAAACGAATCTTGCGGTCGACGATCAGCTGACTCATGACTGCCCCATATTGCCCGACGCCGCAGAGCCGATCAACCGCGGACCACCAGGGGGTGATCCGGCAGCGCGTTGCGCGTGTCGACCACCGGCACGCCCGGGGCCAGGACGAATTCGGCGGTGTAGGGCGCGTGGGCGGTGGCGAGCAGGAGGCAATCGTAGGCCGGCGATGGCTCCTGGCTGCGTCGTCCGGCGTAGTGGGGGAAGTGACGGGTCGACGGTATTTCCGGGATGTAGGGGTCATGGTAGTCGACGGCCGCCCCGCGGCCCTCGAGCAGGCGCATCAGCTCGAGACTCGGGCTCTCGCGCATGTCATCAACGCCCGGCTTGTAGGCCATGCCCAGGATCAGGATCCGGCTACCCTTGACCGCCTTGCCCCGCTGGTTGAGGCATTCGGCCACGCGCCCGACCACCCACCGTGGCATGGCGCGGTTGATCTGGCCGGCGAGCTCGATGAAACGACAATCGGCGCCGAACTCCTTGGCCTTCCAGCTGAGGTAGAACGGGTCGACCGGGATGCAGTGGCCGCCGAGGCCGGGGCCGGGCCAGAAGGGCATGAAGCCGAACGGCTTGGTCGCCGAGGCGGCGATCACCTCCCACACGTCGATGTCCATGCGGTCCAGGACCACCTTGAGCTCGTTGACCAACGCGATGTTGACGCTGCGGAAGATGTTCTCGAACAGCTTGGCGCTCTCGGCCACCGCGGCGCTGGAGACGTGGACCACCCGGTCGACGGCCAGCTCGTACAGCGCCACGGCCAGCTCACCGGAGATCGCATCGAGCCCGCCGACGAGTTTGGGGATGGTGCGGGTGACGAACTGCGGATTGCCGGGATCCTCGCGTTCGGGGCTGAAGGCGACGAACAGGCCCTCGCCCAGGTCCAAGCCGCTGCCGCGCACCAGCTCCGGCAGCACCACCTCCTGCGTCGTGCCCGGCCAGGTGGTGCTCTCGAGCACCACCAGCGTGTCGCGGCCCAGGTGCGGCGCGATCGCGGCCGCGGTATCGCAGACGTAGCTCAGGTCCGGCTGCAGGTGCTCGTCGATCGGGGTGGGCACGCAGATCAACACCGCGTCGCAGCTGGCGACCGCGGCGAAATCGCTGCTGGCCCGTAGCCGCCCCGCCGTGACCTGGGCGGCGATGCGCTCGGCGGAAATATGCTTGAGGTAGCTGGCGCCCGCTGCGATCGCGTCGGCCTTCTCGGCATCGACGTCGAAGCCGTGCACCGCGACCCCGGACTCGGCGAAGGCGAGACACAAGGGCAACCCGACGTAGCCCAGGCCGACCACGCCGACGGTGAGCGTACGCGCGTCGATGCGCTCGCGAGTCAACGGCATACGACCGGCCTCCTTCCCGCCCGACAACGGGCGACGATCGCCTTGCGGGGCCCAAGCGTGTTGACGACCGGGATCCCGACCGCCGGCGCGGGTTGGTCATCATCGTCGACGGGCGAAGAACCTCAAGCCCAGGGCGAGCGGACGAGGCCTCCCCATGCCACGCAACCACCTCCGATCGCGGCCGCGGATCGCGCCGTCACCAACAGGCTGGGACGCGCCCCCCAACAACGGCAAACAACCAGCAGAACGGAGGTCCACCATGTACGCCAGCAATCACTCAGGGGCTAGGCCCCAACGCTCCACTCGCAAGCAGATGGGCCTCCCTCTCCGACCTGTCGGGGCTTCCGTGGAGCGGCTGCGCCAAGCACATCCGCCCGGCGTCCCCCGCTCGCCAGCCCCATCGCTCGCGATAGCGCCCTCAATGAGGCCTATGACCACCCAGGCCCGGTGGGCC
>JBEPXK010000075.1:0-11279 GCA_041641915.1 Planctomycetota bacterium | reverse complement strand
CGCCCGGACCGGCGGTGCCCTGGACCGCGGTGCCATGGAAGATCCGCCCGGTACCCACGTCCTGCAGCGTACACCGCCACAGCAGCGGCCCCTCCATCCCCGAATAGCACCGACTCCAGTCATCGCCGCACAGCTCGCTCCAGCGAGCCTCGGGCATCTCCTTGCAGTCGGGAACGCCGAAATCGCAGGTGCCGGTCTCCTCCGTCACCAGACCGGCGAAGACCCCCGCGGTGATGTTGACCAGCTCTTTGAGGAAGGTGACCCCCTGCTGATCGGCCTCGCTGTCCGACTCGCGCTCGCCGAGCAGGTTGGCCGCCATTTCGCGCAGGCCGGGCCGGGTGCCGGCAATGGCCACCGTCCCGCGCACCACGCCTTCGAGTTCGACCTCCGAGTGGAGATAGGGGCCCTCTTCGCCGATCACGGCATCCGGTGGAGCCGGATCGACCAGCACGAAGGCGACCTCCTCGCAGATATCGCAGAACGCGGCGTCGAGCTCTTGGGGATCGGGCATGCGGAAACTCATCGGCAGACCTCCAGCACCTGGGTCACCTCGGCGCGCACGCTATCGGGCGTGAAGGGCTTGCGCAGGAAGGCACGTACGCCGAGAGCCAACAGTTCCTCACGTCGCTCACGGCTGCGATCGCTCGAGATCACGATCACCGGGGTGCGCTGCAGCCGCCCGACCTCGGCCAGATTGTGCATCAACTGCACCCCGTCCATCTCGGGCATATGCAGGTCGGAGAAGATGAGGTCGACCTCCTGAGCCTGCAGCAGATCCCAGGCCTGTCGGCCGTCGCCGGCCTCGAATACCTCGTCGAGCTCGAGGCCAGACAGCCGCAGGCTCTTCGCGAGCACCGATCGGATCAGGCTCGAGTCGTCAACTATCAAGACACGCAGTCCCATATGATAACTCCTAGAACGGAAGCACGCGGCCAGCGATGCGCAGCCGGGTCGCGCCGTCGTCGATATGCAAGTAGAGGGTGCGGGAGAGAGTGCCGCCGAGATCGGTGGCGGCGATGACGATGTTGTTCTTCCACAGCACTTTGCGCAGCACGGTGGCGTTGCGTTCGCCGATGCGGAACCGGCCTTCCTCGTCGAGCATGCTCGCCCCACCAACCGCCTTGGCCACCAGGCGGTCGCGCTTGGCCCCCATGTCGTAGACCTTCTGCAGCAGTTTGGTGGTCCCAGTGTCGGTGAACCGCGCGGGCCAGCTCGCGGCCTGGTTGGCATCCATGCGCGACAGCGGCAGCTGGGCGTGCAACAGGCCGCCAACGCGGGCGACCGGATCGTAGAGCGAGAGCCCGACGCAAGAACCGAGACTGTAAGCAGTCAACACCTCGTAGGGATCGCGCGACACGGCGAGTTCACCCACGCCGACCGGCCGGGTGCAGGAGCCGTCACGGACATGGAATTCGGTTCCTCTCGCCATTTCTCAATCCTTCACGTAGACCGACGGACGCAGACAGCGCAGACCACAATGCATGCCGGTGAGGCTCTCGGCGTGGCCGACGAACAGCAGCCCGCCCGGCGGCAACAGCCGGGTGACCTCCTGGAGCAGTGCCCGCCGCACGTCGTTGTCAAAGTAGATCATCACGTTGCGGCAGAACACCGCATCGAGCGGTCCCTGGAGCGGGAACGGCGGGCGAGACAGGTTCAGCCGCTTGGGCACGATCAGACGCCGCAATGCCTGTGTCGCCTGCCACACCGGCCCCTTGGGCCCGAGTTCGCCGGTGCGGGTGAAATACTTCAATTTCAGGTTCTTCGGCACCGGCTTGAGCGACTCCTCGCCGAATCGACCCGCCGCGCAGGCGGCCAGGACCTGGGTGTTGATGTCTGACGCGAGGATGCGCAGATCGCAGCGTTCCAGCGGCAGGGTCTCGCACGCGGTCAACGCGATCGAATGCGGCTCCTCGCCGGTACTACAGGCCGCCGACCAGATGCGCAACCGGGTCTGCCCCGCGTCCAGGCGCTCGCTCAGATGGGTGGCGAGAATATCGAAATGCTGCGCCTCACGGAAGAAACTGGTGACGTTGGTGCTGATGGCATCGAGCAGGCTCACCACTTCCATCCCGCTCTCGTCCTCCTCGACGTGTCGCAGATAGGCCCGGTGATCGCTGAAGCCCAGCGCGCGCATCCGCTTGCCGATCCGTGCGCGCACCAGCGTCACCTTGGCATCGCCGAGGCTGATGCCGCTGTGCTGGTAGATCAGACGCCGGAAGGCATCGAAGGTCTTGCCGTCGAGCGGTTCAGATTGGGGCATGTCGACGAGCATCGGCGGAGTCCCGGTGAAAAGGGCGGAGAAGCAGGGCTGGTTACGGTACCCGCGCGCCAGACTAGCTGGCGCGGGCACCAGCTCGTCCCTCCTCGCCGGGCAAGGGCAGCACCGCCAACTGGCAGCCCTGCGGCCCGACAGAATGCGCTCCGGCCCGAGAACGCCGAGCGACAAGCGCCGTGCGCTGATGCCAGACCAACACGGCTTGCGCGCATGTCGGTCGCGGCACCCCTTCGCCGGGCGCAGTGGCAAGGATCCCCTCGGTTCGCTTCCTGCTCATGACCCGCTCCCCCCGCTGATTGGACGTACTTGCTTCGATGCGTGCGCATCGCTGCGCAACTTGGCTCTCGTGGACATGGCCATGGTCGTTCTTCCCTTGCGGGGCATGATGCGGGTGGGTCCGCATCAGGCGCGACCCGCGGTTATCCCCCTGCGCTTCCCCGGTATGCAGCAGGACATGGTGATCTGCCGTTGGACCGGCTAGAAGTCCTTGAAGTCCTCGTCATCGAGCGACAGGGCGGTCTCAGGCCTGCCGACGGTAGAGCCGGCAGGCTGGGGCGACTGCGTCGCCGTCCGGGCCAACGGGGCCTGTTGCCGGCTATGCGCCGCAGGGGCATGGCCGATGGCCGGCCGGGGGGCGATGCGCCGAGCGGCGCCGAGCGATCCGGGGCCGCCCCTCTCGGCGCCGCCGACCAATCGCACCAGGCTGTCGACCATCTGATTGAGCTCCCCGGCCTGGGCCGCGAGCTCCTCGCTGGCCGACGCGCTCTCCTCGGCGTTGGCCGCGTTGGACTGGGTCACCTGATCCATCTGCGTCACCGCCTGGGTCACCTGGTCGATGCCCTGCGCCTGTTCCTGCGAGGCCGCGCTGACCTCGGTGATCAGCTGGCCGACCTTGTTCACGCTGCCGACGATACGCTCGAGGATGCCCCCGACCTCGCTGCTGACCTCCACGCCGCCGCTGGCGTTGCCCTGGGCGCCCTGGATCAGCTCCGAGGTGTTGCCCGCCGCCTCGGCGCAACGCTGGGCGAGGTTGCGCACCTCTTCGGCGACCACCGCGAAGCCCTTGCCGGCCTCGCCGGCGCGCGCCGCCTCCACCGCCGCGTTGAGCGCCAGCAGGTTGGTCTGGAACGCGATCTCGTCGATCGTCTTGATGATCTTCGCCGTCTCGTCGGCCGAGGTCTTGATCTTGCCCATCGCCTCGTCGAGCCGACTCATCGCCGCCCGACCCTGTTCCACCGCTTCGCTCGCCTCGCGCGACATGCCGTTGGCCTGCTGCGCGTTGTCGGCGTTCTGCCGCGTCATCGCCGCCATCTCCTCGAGGCTGGCGCTGACCTCCTCCAGGCTCGAGGCCTGCTCGGTCGCCCCCTCGGCCATCGATTGGCTCGACGAACTGACCTGATCGCTGGCCGAACGCACCTGTTCCGACCCGCTGGACAGGCCCTTGATGATCCGCTTGAGCGCGCGGCCGATGCTCAGCGCGAGCACGATGCCCAGGATCAGCGCGGCGATGAAGCCCACGCCCATGCCGGCGAAAGCGAGACCGCTGGCCCAGGCGCCGTCGGCCTCCGCCGCCTCGCCTTCGTGCTGCGCATACTCGCGATTGAGCGCGATGATGCGATGGAGGTAGCCCAGGGCCTCGTCCTGCTTCTCGCGGCTGTCGACCAGTGCCAATCGTGTTGCCTCATCGCGCAGGCCGATCGCGTGCTCGGCGACATCGGCCATCGCGTCGAACTTCTCGAACACCGTGAGCATCGCCGGGCGCATCCGCTCATCGACCACCGAGCGAGCCGCTTCCGGCTCGCCGCCGGCGATGTGCTGCCGTACACCAGCAACGCTGTGATGGAACTGGTCGTGGGCCGAGCGGATCTCGTCGAGCAAGGATTCGATCTCGGGATTGTCGATCGCATCGGCGGCCATCCACTTGCCGAAGGCGCACTGGGTGGAGTCCCCGCCGTGGCTGATGGCGTGGCCGTCGGCGATCGAGTCCTGGACCTCATTGACCAGCTTGTAGTGGTCGCCACGGAACTTCTGCAGATGGCGCATCAGCGCGTCGGGGTTGCGCAGGTCCATCTGGTGCAATTCGTCGATGCGCGTGAAGAAGGCGTCGTTGACGCGGGCCCAGCTGGCCACCGCCGGCTGCCACTCGCGCCACAGGCGCTCCTCTTCGTCTGAATGCGGCAACTTCTCGTAGGTGGCAAAGGCGCCGCCGTAGGTCTCGCGGCACTGCTCCACATTCTCGAGCTGGCGCTCGAAATCCTCGTCGCTGAGGTCGGGGACCAGCATGCTGCGCTGGGCCACGCGCAGGGTCTCGATCGCGCGTTCGGCCGTGAGCAGGTTGTCGACCGACGGCAGGGAGACGCCGTTGATCTGCTGAACGTGGCCGCTGAGTTTGCTCACGCCCCACACGCCGATACCGCCGACGCCGAGGGTGATCACGGCCACCGCCGTGAAGCCGGTGATGAGCTTCGCTCCGAGGGTCATATTGCTGAACATGAGGTGCTCCTGATATCAGGCTGCGGGAGTGTGACCCCTGGGAGCGCTACTCATCCACAGTGCAAGCAGTGCCGGGTGTGATCACCATTGTGCGATCACACCCTTTCGGGGGCCGGGTTAGAAGTCCTTGAAGTCGTCGTCGTCGAGCGGGATCGCCTCTTCGGCCTTGCTGCGGCCCGCCCCGGCGCCAGCGGCGACCGGCTGCTCGGTCCGGCGGTGCTGCATCTGTCCGCCAGAACCGCGGGTCTGCTCGCCGCCGTGATGCAGACTCAGCTGCTGGTGCAGGTGCCCGGGCTGGATCGGGTGGTGGTGCTGCGCGTGGTGCCGGACCGCGGGTCGGGTGGTCGTGGCCATCTGCGACGAGGACCCGCCGACAATCCGCACCAGGGTCGCAACCATCTCGTTGAGTTCCTTGGCCTGGGCCGCGAGTTCCTCGCTCGCCGAGGCGCTCTCCTCGGCGTTGGCCGCATTGGACTGGGTCACCTGATCCATCTGCGTCACCGCCTGGGTCACCTGGTCGATGCCCTGGGCCTGCTCCTGCGAGGCCGCGCTGACCTCGTTGATCAGCTGGCTGACCTTGCCGACCGAGCCGACAATCTCCTCGAGGATGCCGGCGACCTCGCTGCCGACCTGTACGCCTCCGTCGGCGTTGGTCTGCGCGCCCTCGATCAGCTCGGCGGTGTTCTTGGCCGCCTCCGCGCTGCGCTGGGCGAGGTTGCGCACCTCCTCGGCGACCACCGCGAAGCCCTTGCCGGCCTCGCCAGCGCGGGCCGCCTCCACCGCCGCGTTGAGCGCCAGCAGATTGGTCTGGAACGCGATCTCGTCGATCGTCTTGATGATCTTCGCCGTCTCGTCGGCCGAGGTCTTGATCTTGCTCATCGCGCTCGACAGGCGCCGCATCGCTTCCTGACCGGTCTGGACCGCCTTGGAGGCGTCGCTGGCCATGCCGTTGGCCTGGCCGGCGTTATCAGCGTTCTGCCGCGTCATCGCCGCCATCTCCTCGAGGCTGGCGCTGACCTCTTCCAGGCTCGAGGCCTGCTCCGTTGCCCCTTCGGCCATCGACTGGCTCGAGGAGCTGACCTGCTCGCTGGCCGAATTGACCTGATCCGAACCGCCGGTCAGCCCGGCGATGACCGCGCGGATCGGTCCGGTGATGCCCATGGTGATGAACACCGCCAGGGCAATGCCGATGGCCGCGGCCACGATCAGACCGATGACCATCAACGTGCTGGCGCTGCTCAAGCGGTCGCGCGCCTCGTCGGCGATGGTCGCCGTGTTTTCGATCGCGGCCTCCGCGATCGCCTTGCTCGCGTCGATCAACTCCTGGCCGACCATGTCGCGCTGCTCGCCGGTGCGCTGCAGGGTGCGGAAGCCGGCCAGGAAGTCGTTCATGGCCCGTGCGTAGCCGTCGGCTGCCTGCTTGGTGCCATCGATGCGAGCGATGTCCTCCTCGAGCCGGGTGATCTGGCGCAGTGCGGCAAACAACTGATCCATTTTGGGGAAGTTGGCCTGGCCTTCACGCATGACCTCGGGGTCACGCAAGGCCTGCGCCTTGAAGGCCGCCACCCGGGTCTGGTTGCCGAGATAGCGGATCTCCCCGGCCAGGGTCACCTTCTGCATCCGTTCGCGCATGTCGCTGGCCAGCTTGGCGAACTGGTTGTTCGCGTAGGTGTCGACCGCCGCGACATAACTGCCGGCCGCACGATCCATCGCCGCGCGCAGCGTGGTCGTATCGGCCTGCTGTGCACCGGCGCGACGGATCGCGTCAAGGTAGTTCCGCATCGCCTGCTGATAGGCCGCGCCGGATTGACGGATGGTGGCGAACAGCGCCCGGTCCTCGGCGTCGCGGGTGATCGCATCGACTGCGTCCAGGGCCGGGCCGACCCCGTCGAGCTTGGCGATGGCCGCTTCCATCTCCGCCCAGTCCTGATCGGCCTGGGCCTTGAAGTTGCCCACCCGGACCTGGGTACCGATGTTTTGCACCGCCTCCGAGGCCTGCAGCTTGGCCAGGCGCTCCTCGAGATCGGTGCGGAAGGCGGACACCTGACCCTCGACGAAGGCGTTGCAGTTGGTCATGTAGGAGGCGGCGTTGGCGTCGAGCTGGCCGCGTGCTTCGGCCAGGGTCTCGGTCGCGTCCTGGGTCGCCTTGACCAGTTTGCTGTATTTGTCGTTGGCATCACCAGCGGTAGCCAACTCGCCGCTGAGGGCGGTGAGGTGTTGGGCGCGCTGATCGAGTTCGTGCCCTTCCTGCAGGGCCTGCTCGATGTTGCTCAGCTCCTCTTCGGCCTCGCGCAGATACGAGTCCTCCTCGGTGAAGCCATACCCGCGCATGTCGTACATCACCCGGTTCGCCGCGCCGCGCAGCTTGGCCGCGAACACCACCTCGGGCACGTATTCATCGGCGAGTTTGGCCGACTCGCCTTCGACCGAACTCATTTGGAACACACCGATGCCGCCGAGAATGGCAGCTATGGCGATCAACAAGCCGAATCCGACGCCGATCTTGGCGCCGAGGCGCATGTTCTTGAACATGATGGGACTCCTGGAAGCAAGGCTGAGAGGAAGAGAGAGTGAGAAGGGTGGGTGAAGGTAATTGCAGTTGCGACGAACAGGTTCAGCCGCGCGCGGCCTCGGCGATCGCCTGGACGTCATCGGTGGTCAGGACGCGGTCGCTGTCGAGCAGCATCACCACCTTCTCGGCGACCTTGCCCATCCCGAGGATGAACTCGGTATCGACGCAGGAACCGAACTCGGGCGCCGGCTCGACCTGATCGCTCTCGATGTCCATGACCTCGGAGACCGAATCGACGATGATGCCCATGGTGATGGTGGCATCGCGGTTCTGGACCTGGACCACGATGATGCAGGAGACATCGGTGTCATCCTGCTGGGTGAGGTCGAACTTGCGCCGCAGGTCGATCACCGGGATCACCTTGCCGCGCAGGTTGATGACCCCGCGGATGAAGTCGGGCGTCTTCGGCACCCGGGTAACGGCCATCAGTCCGATGATCTCCTGGACCTTGAGGATCTGCAGGCCGTACTCCTCATCGGCCAGGCGGAAAGTCAGATACTTCCCGGCGACCCCGGCCATGCTGTCATTGCTCATAGAAGGTCTCCTTCGGTCGCTGCCGCCACCGGTGCATGTTGGTTGCTGCGGTCCCGGTTCGCCTCCGGAGCCGCCTCGTCATCGTTGCGTTCGCCGTGATCGGCGAGTCGGACCAGTCCCATCACGTCAACGATCAGGCCGACCGTGCCGTCGGGCATGATCGCCCCGCCGCTGATGCCATCCGTCTTCTTCATCCCCGCGCCGAGGGTCTTGATCACCACCTGTTGTTGGCCGAGCAACTCGTCGACCATCAACGCCACGTGGCGCTCTTCGTCCTCGACCACAACGCACAAGGCGCGCGTCGGGTCGTTCTCGCCACCCGCGACGTCGAACAGCTGGGCCAGGCGATGCATGGGGATCAGCCGTTCCTGCCAACGCAGCATCTCGCCGCGCTCGAGCAGGGTGGGCAGTTCTTCGGCACTCGGACGCAGCGACGTGACGATCGACAGGGTCGGGATGATGTAACGATCGTCGCCGACCCGGACCACCATCCCGTCGATCACCGCCAGGGTCAACGGCAACCGGATGCTGAAGCACGTGCCCCGCCCCGGCTCGCTGCTGATCTCGATCTGGCCACGCAGGCTCTCGATGGTGCGTTTGACCACGTCCATGCCGACTCCACGCCCCGAGACCTCGCTGACCGTCGCGGCGGTCGAGAAGCCGGGCGCGAACAGCATCTGTCCGACCTCGCGATCGCTGAGCTCTTCGCCATTCTCGAGCAGGCCGCGTTCTCGCGCCTTGGCCAGGATCGCGTCCCGATCGAGGCCACGCCCGTCGTCCGCGATCTCGATGTAGATGCTCCCGCCCTTGTGGAAGGCCCGCAGCTCGACCCGCCCCTTGCGGGACTTGCCGGCTGCCTCGCGCTGGGCCGGATCGGCCTCGAGCCCATGATCGATGGCGTTGCGCACCATGTGCACCAGCGGATCGCCGATGCGATCGACCACGTTCTTGTCGAGTTCGGTATCGTCGCCGGTGGTGATGAAATCGACCGGCTTGCTCAGTTTGCGCGAAAGGTCGCGCACCAGCCGCGCCATGCGCTGGAAGGCGCCGCGGACCGGCACCATCCGCAGACCCGTGCCGAGCTCCTGCAGCTCACGGGTGAGTTTACCGACCTGCGACAGGTGCGCCGTGACCTGCACATCGGCGACTTCGGCCTGATCGACCGAACGGGTGACCATCGACTGGGCGATGACCAGCTCGCCGATGAGGTCGACAAGATGATCCAGCCGCGCAGCATCGACCTTGACCGACTCCTTCACCGTCACCGCCTGGTTGGAGCGCGCATTGCGCATCGCTTCGGCGACCTGCCGCGCGCTCGCCACCCCGTCCTCGACCAGGGCCCGCGCCATCCGGGTGGCGTCCTGCTTCGGCACGTTGTGCTTGGTCACGGTCGAGGTCAGCTGCCGCTGATCGACCAGCCCGCTGGCGACCAGGGCCGCGGTCAGTTCGTCGGCGCGCACCGCGGTCGATTCGCACCGGCCGGCGGCGCTGTCCGGATCCATCGCGCTGCGCACGCGCGCGGCGAACGCGGCCACGTTGACTTTGCGTGTCGGCTTCTCGCCACTCTCGACGAACCGTTTGAGATCCTGGACCTGTTGACGGATGATGTCGACCGCGTCGAACACAACGTCGGTGACCGCCGCGTGGATTCCGACCTCGCCCTGCCGCGTACGATCGAGCAGGCTCTCCGTCTCGTGGGCGACCCGGTTGATGATGTGTGCGCCGAAGAATCCGGCCAGGCCCTTGACCGTATGAAAACTACGGAACAGGCTGTTGAGTACCTCGGCGTCCTCGCTGCCGGCCTCGAGCTCGAGCAGCTGCACGTCGGCGTTCTCGAGGTGATCGCGAACCTCGCCGAGGAACTCGGCCATCTCCTCCGGATCGCGGCTGAACTCCAGCCCCTCGCCGAGATCACCCTTGGTCACCGATTCGCTCGGATGCAGCGCATCGGCATCCACGCCGGCATCGGCGCGGCCGTCGAGGCGCTTGAGCAGTCCGCGTAAGTCCTCCGGCTTACTCGCGCGCTCGCCCACGCACCAGGAGATGTAAGCACGGATCCAGTCGACCGCCTCGAGCAGGGCGTCCATGGCCCCGGCCGGCGGTGCGCCTTCCTGGATCACCTCCTCCATCTGATGCGTCAACTCTTCGAGCTCGTCGACCCCGAGAGCACCGGCTTCGCCCTTGAAGGTATGGACCATCCCCTTGGCCGCATCGCGGGATTTCAAATCGCCCGAACGCTCCCAGCTCATCAGGTTGGTCTCGAGCTCCTCGAGCAGACTGGTCGCGCGGGAGATGAATTCACCGAACAACTCGGCGTCGACGTGTTCGGGCAGCGTAATCTCACCGGGCAGCCGGATCTGTTGTTCCTGCTGCTGCCGCAGATCGGCGATGAAGCTCACCGCCTCCGGATCGCATCCCCCGACCAAAGCCTCGAGCGCGGCGACTGCGCTACGCACCTGGCGCCCCGCCTGCGAGGGGTCGAGGTCCGGCTCCTCGAACAGGTGGTTCATGTAGCCCACGCCCCACACGCCGACCTCGCGCAGGGCCTGCAGGGCGGGATGATCACCCGGCGTCTCGACGAGGGCCTCGAAGGCGGTCAGAACCGGGAGAAAGGTCGACAGATCGTGCCATTCGATGTCCACCGCCACCGCGGCGAGTTCATCGACGTTCTCCCGCGCATCCTGGAACTCGTCGCTGCTGTCGTGGGCCATGCCCGCCTCCCGCCGCCTCGGATCTGCGTAGGACCACATGTGCAAGCGCCGTGCCAACTCGCAGCAGCGCCCGATTACGATGTATGTTCATGTTGGGCAATGACTTGCGGTCCAACGCGCGCTACCGGCCCAAGGCATAGCCAACGTAAGTCGATGTAGTCACAGGTCCTACACCATCCCAGACGTCAATCTTGCAGCGTGTGGCATCGGTTGCCTGACAGATTGGCGCAAGGCCGTCTGCCAATCTGTCAGTCTTCTGCCAGCATGGCAGGCGCCACGACTACCGGCATCGGCGCCACACCCGTGACGGGTCTCTCAGAGCTCGCGCAGCTCCCTCGAACCGCAGGGACCGTTGCAACACGGGTCGGCCGGCCACGGTGTTATTTTCTGCGAAAAGGGCCGCAGGACCGCAGGAAACGGGGCCGCAGGCCGCGAACCCCGACCGAGGCCGTGGGGGTGTACGCCGAAGGCGCGAGGGGGCAGCGCCCCCTCTGATGGAAGCCCCACCCGTGTCGGAGGCGGTGGAATCGACGCAGAACCGCCCGCGAAGCAGGCGGCGATGGACCACAACCGCCGTTGGTGCCTCGATTGCTTGTGACAGCGACAAAAAACGACGTTTTGAAACAGGCGCTGTCACAAGCTGTCGTGGCACAGGGGGTTCGGGGGACGAAGTCCCCTGATGAAAGAGCGGAAA
>JBEPXK010000074.1:0-11303 GCA_041641915.1 Planctomycetota bacterium | reverse complement strand
AGGTCGGGGCCGTCGTCGTAGGTGGCGGCGTCGAGATCGGTGAGCTGCCGCCGCACCCGCTTGGGCCGGATCTCGCGCGCGCGCAGCAGCGATTCGGTCACCACCGCCACCTGGTTGCGCTGGATCCACGCCACCCCGCCGCGCAGGGCGACGTATTCCGGCTCCTCGCCATCCTGGTCGAGCCGGCAGCGGTCGTAGCCGAGCAGGCAGACAAAGGGTGCATGGCCCGACAGGATGCCGACCTCGCCGTCGAAGGCGGGCAGCACCAGGTGTTCGGTCTGCTGCACGTAGGCGAAGCCTTTGGGGGTGATGAAGTGGACCCGCAGGACCATCGCTCAGGACTCCATCTCTTCGGCCTTGGCCACCGCGTCGGCGATGGTGCCGACGTACATGAACGCCGCCTCGGGCAGGCCGTCGTAATCGCCCGAGAGCAGGGCCTCGAACGAGGCGATGGTGTCCTCGAGCGCGACGTACCTGCCCTCGATGCCGGTGAAGGCCTCTGCGACCTGGAACGGCTGCGAGAAGAACCGCTCGACCCGCCGCGCCCGGGCGACCAGTCGCCGGTCGGCGTCCGAAAGCTCGTCGACGCCGAGGATGGCGATGATCTCCTGCAGGTCCTTGTAGCGCTGGAGGATCCCCACCACCTGACGCGCGACCGCGTAATGGCGCTCGCCGACGATGTGCGCCTGGAGCATCCGGCTCGAGGAGCCGAGCGGATCGACCGCGGGGTAAATGCCCTTCTCGGTGATACCGCGGTCGAGGATGGTCATGGCGTCGAGGTGGGCGAAGGTGTTCGCGGGAGCCGGGTCGGTGAGGTCATCGGCGGGGACGTAGACCGCCTGGATCGAGGTCACCGAGCCGCGGCGGGTCGAGGTGATCCGCTCCTGCAGCGCGCCCATCTCGCTGGCCAGGGTCGGCTGGTAGCCGACCGCCGAGGGCAGCCGGCCGAGCAGGGCCGAGACCTCGCTGCCGGCCTGGGTGAAGCGGAAGATGTTGTCGATGAACAGCAACACGTCGCGGCCGCTGCCGCCGTCGCGGAAGGCCTCGGCCATGGTCAGGGCCGAGAGCGCCACGCGCAGGCGGGCGCCCGGCGGTTCGTTCATCTGGCCGTAGACCAGCGCGCAGCGGCTGGCCTGCGAGTCGACCGGGGCGTAGCCGTTGGCGTCTTCGACCGGCTGGCCGTCGGCGTCGCGCGCGACCGCGATCACCCCGGACTCGATCATCTCCTGCCACAGCTCGTTGCCTTCGCGGGTGCGCTCGCCGACACCGGCGAAGACCGAGTAGCCGCCGTGGGCCTTGGCCACGTTGTTGATCAGCTCCATGATGGTCACGGTCTTGCCGACGCCGGCGCCGCCGAACAGACCGATCTTGCCGCCCTTGGGATAGGGCGTGAGCAGATCGAGGACCTTGATCCCGGTCTCGAACACCACGTCGTCGGGCTCGAGCTCGGAGAAGGACGGGGCCAGGCGGTGGATCGGCTTGCGCTCGGCGCTGGGCGGCAGCTGCGGGCCACGATCGATGGTCTCGCCGAGCACGTTGAAGATCCGCCCCAGGGTCTGCTCGCCGGTGGGCACGGTGATCGCGGTGCCGGTGTCGCGCACGCGGTCGCCGCGCCGAAGCCCGTCGGTCGAACTCATGGCCACCGCGCGCACGCGGTTGCGCCCGAGATGCTGCTGCACCTCGAACACCAGCGGGCCCTCGTTGCGCTCGACCACCAGCGCGTTGAGCAGCCGCGGCAGGTGGGTGAACTCGGCATCGATGGTCGAGCCGATCACCTGGACCACGGTACCGGTGTCGTTCTGGGCCGGAGCCTCGGTGCTCATGATGACAGTCCCCTCTGCGCCGCGTACGGTGTGCGGATCACGACATGGCCTCCACCGCGCCGATGATCTCGGCGATCTCCTGGGTGATCTTCGACTGACGCACGCCGTTGTACTGCCGGGTGAGCTCGCCGATGATCTCGTCGGCCGATTCGGTCGCGGTCTTCATCGCCAGACGCCGCGCCGCCTGTTCACCGGCCGCCGCCTGCAGCAGACCGGAGTAGAATTCCACCCGTACCGTACGCGGCACCAGCTTGGAGAGCAATTCGCGCGGTTCAGGATGGAAGAAATACTCGCTCGGCAACAGCTGGCGCGGCGGCGCCGGCCGGCCGAGGTCCGCGCCGCAGGGCAATAGCTGGAAATGCCGCGGTCGCAAGGTGGCGAGGTTGATGAAGCGCGCGTGGACCACCTCGACCAGATCGACCTGTTCGGCGACGTAGCGCTCCATCAACAGGTTGGTGATCTCGCGCGTACGCTCGAAATCGGGCTGTTCGATGAACCCGGCATATTCGGCTGCGACTTCCTCGCCGAGGAAGCGCAGCGAGTTGGCGCCCTTGCGACCGAAACAACAGAAATCCACCGCGCGCCCCTGCTCCTCGTGGTGGCGCTTGCGCGCGATCGCGGCGCGGACGATGTTGACGTTGTAACTACCGCACAGGCCGCGCTCGCTGGCACAGACCACCAGGGTCACGCGTTCGACCGGGCGGGTATGCATCAGGGCGTGCTCGGGCTCGCCGCCGTCGGCGGCCCATTCCAGGTGGGTGACGATGTCCTGCAACACCCGGGCGTAGGGCTGGAACGCGTCGGCCTCGGCCTCGGCCTTCTTCAGCTTCGCCGCCGAGACCAGCTCCATGGTCCGGGTGATCTTGCGGGTCTTGGCGATGCTCGCCCGCCGGTCGAGGATCTGTCGTGGACCGGCCACGGGCTCAGCCCTTCAATCCGTGGTCGGCGCAGAACCGGGTGCGGAAGCGGTCGACGGCTTCGGAGAAGGCGCGTTCCTCGTCCATCGCCAGCTTGCCATCGCGGCCCAAGGCGGTGAGCAGCTCGGGAAACTCGTCGCGGAAGGTCTGACAGAAGCCCTCTTCGAAGGCGCGGATGTGCTGGAGCGGGATGCGATCGAGCATGCCCGCGTTGGCGCCCTTGAGCACCGCGATCTGTTCGCCGATCGGCATCGGCGCGGCCTGATCCTGCTTGAGGATCTCCATCATCCGCGAGCCGCGATCGATCGCCCGCTGGGTGAAGCGATCGAGATCGGTGCCGAGCTGGGCGAAGGCCTGCAGTTCGCGATAGGCAGCGAGGTCGAGCTTGAGCGACCCCGCGACCCGCTTCATCGCCGGCTTCTGCGCGTTGCCGCCGACGCGGCTGACCGACAGCCCGACATCGATCGCCGGCCGCTGGCCCTGGTTGAACAGGTCCGGCTGGAGGTAGATCTGCCCGTCGGTGATCGAGATCACGTTGGTGGGAATATAGGCCGAGACCTCTCCCTGCTGGGTCTCGATCACCGGGAAGGCGGTCTGGCTTCCGCCGCCGAGACGCGGGTGCAGCTTGGCCGAACGCTCGAGCAGCCGGCTGTGGAGGTAGAACACGTCGCCGGGATAGGCCTCGCGCCCGGGCGGACGCCGCAACAGCAGCGACATCTCGCGATAGGCCGCCGCCTGCTTGGAGAGGTCATCGTATGCGATGAAGGTGGCCAGCCCGCGCCCGCCCGCCTCGAGCGGCTGCGGCACGTGCACACCCTCGCGGAGCAACGGCTGCCCGTCCTCGTCGTGGGCCCACGTGGTGTACATGAAGAATTCGGCCATCGCGCAGCCGGCGTAGGGCGCGAGGAACTGCAGCGGCGCCGGCGACGAGGCCGAAGCGGCGACGACGATGGTGTAGGGCATCGCGCCCGCGGTCTCCAGATGCTTGACGATCGCCGCGACGGTCGATTCCTTCTGGCCGATGGCGACGTAGACGCAGATCACGCCGCTGTCGGCCTGGTTGATGATGGTATCGATGCAAATGGTGGTCTTGCCGGTCTTGCGATCGCCGATGACCAGCTCGCGCTGGCCGCGGCCGACCGGGGTCAGGCTGTCGATCGCCTTGAGGCCGGTCTGCAGCGGCTCGCGCACCGAACGGCGATCGGCCAGACCCGGCGCCGGCGCCTCGACCGGTCGCGTGACCTCGGTGTGGATCGCGCCCTTGCCGTCGATCGGGCGGCCGAGCGGATCGACCACCCGGCCGAGCAGGGCCTCGCCGACCGGGACCTCGAGCACCCGCCCGCTGCGGCGTACGGTCTGGCCTTCGGCGAGATCGTCGCACGGGCCGAGGGTCACCGCGCCGACGCAGTCCTCCTCGAGATTGAGCGCCAGGCCGATGGTTTCGTCGGCAAAGATCAGCATCTCGCCGGCCATGCAGTCGCTCAGGCCGGAGATGCGGGCGATGCCGTCGCCGACCTGGAGGATGGTGCCGATCTCGTCGACCACCGGTTCGCGCCCGTAGGCCGCGAGCCGCTGCTTGATCAACGCCGTCATCTCGTCTGCGCGAATGCTGCTCACGCGCCGCCCTCCCGAGTTCGCCATGCCGCCTGCGCCGGTACGGCCAGGATCTGTTCGTGGAGCCGGTCCAGATGCCGCCGCACGCTGGCGTCGACCACCTGCTCGCCGTCGCGCCGCACCCGCAGACCGCCGAGCAGCTCCGGCTCGACGGTGAATCCGATCTCGCTCACTCCGTGCACCGCACGCAGCGCCGCGCTGCAGCGCTCACGCAGCGCCGGCTCCAGCGGCACGGCGCTGGCGATCTCGAGACGCACCAGCCCGCGATCGCGGCGGTCGCACGACGCGATCGCCGCGAGCACCGCGAGGAGATGGTCGAGCCGACCGCGTTCGGCGAGCAAGGCGACCAGGTCGACCAGCTCGCGCTCCACGCGCTCGCCGAGCAGATCGCGAATCAGCGCCTGGCGCGCGTCCGGCGCGAGCGTGGGATGGCGCAGGCCAGCGAGGATCGCCGGCTCCTGGCGCAACACCGCGGCCAGTTCGGCCGCCTCGTCCACGATCACCGCGCGCTTGTCGCGTTCGACGGCCAGCTCGAACACGGCCTCGGCGTAGACGGTGGCGACGTTGCTCGCGCTCATGTGCCCGCCTGCGCGTTCACGTAATCGTCGAGCGCGCGCTCGACCAGGTCGCGGTGACGCGCGGGATCGAGTTCGGCGTCGATCGCGCGACCGGCCATCAGCAGGCCGATGTCGGCCACCTCGCGCCGCAGATCGAGCACTGCCTGGTGGCGCGCGGCGTCGATCTCGCGCAGCGCCTGGGCGCGTTGCGATTCGACCTCGGCCCGGCCCTCGTCGATCGCGCGCGCGCGCAGGGCGGCGGCGTCTGAGCGGGCTTCGGTCATCATCGCCCGGATCTTGTCCTCGACCGCGGCGAACTCGGCATCCAGCTTCTCCTGCCGTGTCCTGGCCGCGGCGGCGGCGGATGCGGCCGCCTCCATCTGGGCCCGGATCCGCCCTTCGCGCGCATCCACGGCGACCAGGATGTTCCTGATCCCCATGCGGTAGAGCACGAGAACGAAGAGCACGAAGGCAACCACGCCCCAGATGAAATCGGGGATGGCGCCAAACAGGAAATCGCCGATGCCGCCCATGCCGGCCTACAGCAGGATATCGAGCAGGCCGACGACGACGGCGAACAGGCACACGCCCTCGATCAGCGCCGCGGCGAGCAGCATGGTGCCCTTGATCTGGTCGGCGGCCTCGGGCTGACGGGCGCAGCCCTCGAGCGCAGCCGAACCCAGCTTGGCGATGCCGTAGGCCGCGGCGATGGCCGCAAGCCCCGCGCAGAGAGCACCGGCGAAGTTGCCCGCTGCATCGGCGTTCCCTCCTTCGGCGGCGGTCACCGCCTGGCTGAGGTGCTGGAGAGCTGAGACGAAATCGGACATGGCAAGTACCTCGGATGCGCGCGGCGCGTCAGTGTTCGGGGTTGAGCGCGCCGCCGATGAACACGGCGCTGAGCAGGGTGAAGACGTAGGCCTGGATGAAGGCGACCAGGAGTTCGAGCGCGAGCACGGCGACCGCCGCCAGCACGCCGAAGACCCCCAGGGGCACGCTGACCGCGCTGCCAGCACCAGCGCCGACGACGATCGCGCCCAGGGTGAGGAAGGCGAGCAGCACGGTGTGGCCACCGAAGATGTTGGCGAACAGGCGGATGACCAGCGCCGCGGGCTTGATGATCAGCCCCAGCAGCTCGATGACCAGGAGGATGAGGAAGATACCCATGTCCAGCGGGTTCCACGACCAATGGTAGGGCACCAGGTTGCGCCAGAAGTGGAGCGGCCCCTGAACCTTCATCCCGCAGATCAACATGGCGCCGAGGGTACCGAGCGCGAAGGCGAGGTTGACGCCGAGATTGCCCGAGGCGGTGCCCGCCCCCGGGACCAGGCCCATGAGGTTGAAGGAGAGCACCGCGAGGAACACCGCGCTGAGGTGGGCTGTCCAGCCGCGCAGTGGATCGGCCGGGTAGGCTTCCGCGTTACCGGCCGGCTCGGCTCCGGCGACCACCGGGGCCGGTGGGGCGTGGATGTTGGGGCGCACGATGTCGTCGCGCACGAACAGCACCACCGCCTCGAACACGTGCTGCAGCCGCCCCCGCGGCAGGGCGTCGTCACGCCGGCGGCGACCGGCGAGGGCCACCAGCAACGCGGTGAGCAGCAGGGCGATGGTGCCGAAGAAGTTCTGCTGGTTGATCCAACTCAGCGGCCGGGGCAGCACCCCGAGCCAGGAATCGCGGGCGCTGAGCTCCATCCCCTTGGCCAGGGCCACAGCCTCGGCGCCATCGGCCTGCTCGTCGGCCCAGGCGAGGTAGTCCGCACGTGGCTCGATGGCATCGAAGCGCGGATCGGCGGCCAGGGTGTCGGCGTTGATGCGGGCATAGGCCGCAGCATCGAAGATCAGCAGCGGCTGGCCGTGCACCGGCTCGAGCGCCGGATAGGGCAGGTTGTGGTGGGCGAGAGCAGCGGGAAAGTCGAAGTGATGCACGCCGGGGGCCGCGTGGGCGTCGTGGTCGCTCGTGGCCGGCAGATCATCCGCTGCATCCGCGCCGCCGGCGTCGCCGGCGTCGGGATCGGAATCAGTCTGGAGCGTCTGTTCCTCGGCCACCGCCGCTGTCTCCATCGACGCCCGGCGCGCGGACCAGCATCACCGTCTCGATGAGCAGGCCGGCGACCAGGCTTCCGGTCATCGTCACGATAGCGAGAGCGGCACCCCCGACAGCCAACCCTCGAAGAACGAGGCAAAATGCCACGATCGCACTGAGGCGCAACAACGAGCCGAGGACCACGCCCATCAGAGCGTGGAAGGTCGCGCACCGCGCGGCCCGGTACTGCAACAATCCGCCGATCAACGCCACCGGCATCGCCACCCAGGCCCCCATCCATACCGGGCGCACCCGCGCGTCCGCGGCGAACGGCACCAGGGCCACGGCCACCACCGCCGCCGGAATCGCCCCCAGCAGCGCGGTCCACCACGGTGGGCGCCGACAGGCACCCGCGGACTGCGCCGGCTGCGCCGCCGCCCGCCGGATCGCACGCGAGCGCTCGCGGTCGGTCTCGTTCCACGCGGCCCAGTTGCCCGGCCCGCTCATCGGATCTCCTCCCGGATCGCCTGATAGATGCCGGCGACGATGAACACCATCGAGCAGACCACCGTGGCCCAGGGCTCGGTTTCCCACCGCTGATCGATCCACCAGCCGAGACCGAAGCCCAGCAGCACCGAGGCGGTAAGGGTGGAACCAGCATGCAAGGCCCGCAGCGGACTGGCTCCCGGGCCCGGCGACCGCGACACCGGCTCACCGCCGGGGGACACCGCCGGCGGCGGCACGGAAGCCTCCTCCGGCGTCGACCCGCCCGCGGCATCGGCATCGGCGCCATCGTGAACGTGATCGGCTTGCGCCACGTCGTCCCCCCGCCCCCGACCGGGCTGCGCGGGCCATGCTAAAGGACATCAACCCCGGATCCACCATCGCCCGCACGGGCGCGAGAGGCGAGCGGCCCATAGCCATCACCCATCGACCCATGCCGCCAACCACCACCCCCCTGTTGACAGCGCCGCCGCAGCGGTACCCTTCCGCGCCCCACCGACGTATACGCCCCCACGTCGGTCACGGCAGGTATCTGAGCGCATCGGGTGTGCGATAAAGGCGAAAGCAATGAACCCCATTCTCCAGTCGGTCGAGAACTCGTACCTCAAGCAGGAGTCCATCGGCAGCTTCAGCGTCGGCGACACCGTCGATGTGCACACCAGCATCCGCGAGGGCAATCGCGAGCGGGTACAGGTCTTCCGCGGCACCGTGATCCGCCACGACCGCGGCCACGGCAAGATCAACGAGACCTTCACCGTCCGCCGCATCGTTGACGGCGTGGGCGTGGAGCGCGTGTTCCCGGTCCACAGCCCCAAGGTGCTCAAGGCCGAGGTCACCCGTCGCGGCAAGGTCCGTCGGGCCAAGCTCTACTACCTGCGCGACCGCATCGGCAAGGCGACCAAGACCAAGGAACGCGTCCTCACCAAGCACGACCGCGAGGCCGCGCAGCAGGGCGGCTGAGCCCGCCCGGACCAGCCGGAACCCTCGCTGCAGCCGTCCGCGCAATCCGCGGACGGCTGCCTCATATCCGGTTGCCGTCGACCAGCTGCATGACATCGCGCTTGCGCAGGATCCGGCCGCGCGGATCGACACCGAACAGATCCACGCGCAGACGATAGGCCTGCAGCGCATGCATCGCGACCAGCGCCCGCGCCGCGGCGAGCACGTGTTCGAGCTTGCGCCGATCGATGCTCGCCAGGGCCTCGCCCGCGGCGCGGTAGCGCACCTCGGCGATCAGCAGACACCGGCCCCGTACGGCGACCAGATCCAACTCGCCGCCGCCGCCGATCCAGTTGCGCGCAACCACCCGCCACGCCCGGCGGCGCAGATACCAGCAGACCCGGTCCTCGGCCCGGCGACCGCGCACCAGATGGGCCGGCGCGGCGGTCGATTCCGTCCGGCTCATTCGCGCGCCAGCCATGCTCCCGCCAGCGCCACGTGATCGCCGATATCGTAGCGTTTGCCGAAGTCGACCCGCAGCTCCAGCTGCTCGGCCCCAGCGAGCGCGAAGGCGACCTGATGCGGTTGCTGGCCTCCGCGCACCCGCTGCGACCAGACCTCGGCACCATCGACGAGCAGATGCACGATGCAGTCGCCCTCGCGCCCGACCACGTCGCTGATCCCGACCAGGCTGCTGAAACGGGTGTAGGCGCCGTTGAGGGCCCAGCTCAGGCGGGCCTGCGAATGGACCACCAGACCGCGCTCGTAGCGCCGGCCGGCAAGGATGAGGGGAGTGCCGTCGATGTTGCGGTCGATGGCATGATGCCAGGTGACGCCGAAGGCGCCCTCCTCTTCGATTTGCCGGGGGGCGATCCGCGAAAGCCACACCCGGCGATCGCCTTCCACGATCAAGCGCCCGGCGGGCAGGGCCGACAACACATGGTCCGGCTTGCCGACCAGTCGCGGCTCGGGCCCGGGCAGGATCGCCAGCGGCGGGGCGAGCGAGCGCAGGCGGCCGCGCAGATACAGACGCTCCGGCGCTCTGGCCGACTCGCGCAGACTCAGGCCGAGGATCTCGTCGAACGCGACGTCGAGCACCTGGTCGGGAGCGAAGTCCGGCGCGAAGCGCAACTGGCCATCGGCGATGCCCTGGACCAGGCCCGTCAGCTCTTCTTTGGCCAGCAGCAGACGGTCTGCTCCCGCCGGGCCGTCGCCCTGGGCCTGGCGCGCGGCCTCCAGCCACGGCACCGGCCCCCACCCGAGGCAGTGTTCGAGGGTCAGCTCCATCGCGCCGAACGGGCTGTCCACCGCGAGGGCATCGGGGCCGCCGACGGCGACACGCTCCACCGGCAGCCAGCTGCCGTCGCGCAGCAGCACGGCCGTACCCGGCGCCGGCGCGACTGGCGGCACCGGGATACCGGGACCGGTGGCGAGCCAATCGACATCGCGCAGGGCGAAGCGGTGTTCGCCAGCGACCACCGACATACCATCGAGTGAAAAGACGAGCTCGGGCACGCTCTCGACGCTGCCGTCGAGCAGGGCGACCGTCGCCGCCGCTGCGTGCTGGACACGGATCAGCGAGGTGGCCGCCAGCAGCACCGCCAGGCACATCAGGGCGCTACGCGGGAACCCGGACCGGGATCTGAGCATGCCGGAGTGTGGCGACTGCCCGCCTGACGGGCAAACGGCAATCGCCCCCTGCGTCCGTCAGACGCGCTCGTCGAGCACCATGCCGACCATCTCGCCGATGCGTTTGCGCAGCTCCATCACTTCCTGGGCGGGGATGGTCTTGACCACCTCACCGCTGGAGCGGTCCTTGACCTCGGCGTAAAGTTGCTCGGTGTCGTCGTAGATGTCGAAGTTCAGCTGGCTGCCCGAGCTGATCTCGATCACCTGCTTGAGTTCCGCCGCCGCCGCGCGCACATCGTCGGCACGCACCGGCTGTTCGGCGACCGTGGCTTCGGCGAGACTCTTCTGCACGTCCACGTCATGCGCCTGCTCGCGGTGGTCTTGCGACATCGGACGGGGATTGATGGCCGTGCCGACCTGGGTGGCCACATTGCTTTGAATGCTGCTCATGATGATCCTCCGTGACGACGGAGCTATCGGAGACCCCATCCAGGGCAGCATCGGTCGCCCCACCGGCCACTTGAGCACCTTTCCGGTGCGCTCGCAGCCTGGGCAGACAGCGCCGGAAGTGATCGATTATCGATCGCCTGGCTGGTGGACCGGCGCCGACCGCGACGTGGCCCAGGCCGTGCGGCCCAACCTTATACAGACTGCCCAGGTATGCAGGGCGCGTGGAGACAACGGGTTGCAGCGCAACGCGAAACTGACTGGCCAACCGCACAGGCGCCACGATTGACAGGACAGCGCATGTGCTAAGCTAACTGTGATGAACGTAACGATGTTCACGACTTCACGGAGCACTCCATGCGCGAACGTTCGATAGGCCGGCTCACCGTCTATCGCCGTGCGCTGCTCGAGCTCGAGGAGCAGCAGACGCACGTGTTCTCGCATCAGCTGGCCAAGCTCACCGGCGTGACCCCGGCCCAGCTGCGGCGTGACCTGATGCCGGTCGGTTACGAGGGGAGCCCGAATCGCGGCTACGAGGTCACCGGCCTGCTGGCCAGCCTCTCCGCCTACCTCGACGGCCCCGGCAGCCACAACGTCGCGCTGATCGGCGTCGGCAATCTCGGTCGGGCGCTGCTGACCTATTTCACCGCGCGTACGCCCAATCTCACGGTGGTCGCCGCTTTCGATACCGACGTCGACAAGGTCGACCGCATTGTCAGCGGCTGCCGCGTCCACCACCTCGACCGGCTCGAAGCGATCTGCGCCGAGGCCGAGATCCACGTCGGCATCCTCGCCGTGCCCAAGGATCACGCCCAGGAGGTCGCCCGGCGGATGATCCAGGCCGACTTCACCG
>JBEPXK010000073.1:0-11343 GCA_041641915.1 Planctomycetota bacterium | reverse complement strand
GAAACGCTGACCGCCGAAACGAGCCTTGCCGCCGAGCGGCTGCTGCGTGATCAGCGAGTAGGAGCCGGTCGAGCGCGCATGCAGCTTGTCCTCCACCAGGTGGTGGAGCTTGAACATGTACATGATGCCGACGGTGGTCTTCTGGTGCATCGGATCGCCCGTGCGCCCATCGTGCAGCCGGACCTTGCCATCTTCTGGCAACCCCGCCTCACGCAGCATCTCGGCGATCTCCACTTCACTCGCGCCGTCGAACACCGGCGTCACCGCCTGCAGCCCGAGGGTGCGCGCGGCCCACCCGAGGTGGACCTCGAGCACCTGGCCCACGTTCATCCGGCTCGGCACGCCGAGCGGGTTGAGCATGATGTCGATGGTCTCGCCGCTCGGCAGGAAGGGCATGTCCTCTTCGGGCACAATGCAGGAGATCACACCCTTGTTGCCGTGACGGCCGGCCATCTTGTCGCCCACCCGCAGGGTGAGCTTGCGAGCGACGAAGACCTTGACCATCTCGAGCACGCCGGCGGGCAGATCGTCGCCGCGCTTGGCCGAGAGGATCTCCTTCTCGCAGGAGGCGGAGATCTCCTCGATGCGCGGATCGATCTCCTCGTAGACCGCGCGAGCGCGACGGCGCTTGCCGCCGACGAAGTTCAGCGACTTGACCGGGAGGGTCCGGTGCAGCTTGAGCACCTCGTCGTCGGTCAGCGATTCGTCGAAGTCGATGATCTCGCCGGTCTCGATGTTGACCACGTTGGCCCCGGCGATCTCCCACACGCGGCGGAACTTCTCGCGGGCCAGTTCGGCCTGCCGCGTGCGGTGCTTCTTCTCGATGTCCTTGATCCGGTTGTTCTCGGCCTTGCGATCCTTCTCGGTCAGCGCGCTGCGCCGCTGGAAGTGCTTGACGTCGACCACCACGCCGTGGATGCCCGGCTTCATCACCAGCGAATCATCGCGGACGTCCTCGCCGGCGCGACCGAAGATGGCGTGCAGCAGCTTCTCTTCGGGGGTCAGCTCGGACTTGTTCTTCGGGCTGACCTTGCCGACCAGCACGTCGCCCGGCGACATCCGGGTACCGACGCGGATGAAGCCGCGCTCGTCGAGATTGCGCAGGGCCTCGTCGCTGCGCCCGGGGATCTCCCGGGTGAACTCCTCCTTGCCCAGCTTGGTCTCGCGGATCTCGACCTTGAACTCCTCGATGTGGATCGAAGTGAACCGGTCCTCCTTGAGCAGCCGCTCGTTGACGACGATCGCATCCTCGAAGTTGAAGCCTTCGTAGGGCATGAACGCCACCAACGCGTTGCGGCCGAGCGCCAGCGAGCCCTCGCTGGTACCGCCACCGTCGGCGATGATGTCGCCGCGCTTGACGGCGTCACCGATGCGCACGATGGGCTGCTGGTTCAGGCAGGTGCGCTCGTTCAATCCATGGTATTTGCGTAGGTGGAACACGCGATCGCCGCTCTCGTCCCCCACCACGATCCGGGCGCTATCGACCTGCTTGACCGTGCCGTCGACGTCGCTGATGCAGACCATGCTCGAAGACTTGGGCACCTCGCGTTCCATGCCCGTGGCCACCGATGGCTGCTCGGTGATCATCAGCGGCACGGCCTGACGCATCATGTTCGCGCCCATCAGGGCGCGGTTGGCGTCGTCGTGCTCGAGGAAGGGGATCAACGAGGCCGACACGCCGAGCATCTGCTTGGTCGATACGTCGCAATAGTTGATGTCGCCCTTCGGCGCCTCGGTGAACTGACCAGCGTGGCGGACCTGGCAGATGTCCTGGACGATGTTGCCGTCGGCGTCGGCCTCGAGCGAGGCCTGGCCGATCTTGGCCTCGGCCTCCTCGTCCGCCATCAGGTAGACGATCTCGTCGGTGACGCGACCGTCGACCACCTGGCGGTACGGGGTGACCAGGAAGCCGAACTCGTTGACGCCGGCGTAGATCGACAGCGAGACGATCAGGCCGATGTTCGCGCCTTCCGGCGTCTCGATCGGACAGATGCGGCCGTAGTGCGAGGTGTGCACGTCGCGCACCTCGAAGCCGGCGCGCTTCCGGTTCAGACCACCCGGGCCGAGCGCCGACAGGCGCCGCTCGTGCGTCAGCTGCGAGAGCAGGTTCGACTGATCGACCACCTGCGAGAGCTCGCCACGTTGGAAGAAGTTGGCGATCGCGCTATCCACGGCCTGGCTGTTGAACAGGTTGCGCGGTTGCAACGCCTGGGCCATCTCCTCGGGCGCGAGATCGCGCGAGAGCTTCTCCTTGACCGCGCGGCGCAGCTTGAGCATCGAAGCGCGGATCTCGTCGGCCAGCAGATCGGCGATCGGCCGCACCCGGCGGTTGCCAAGGTGGTCGATGTCGTCGACCTCGCCCTCGTGGGCGTTGGACCGGATCAGGCGCAGGAGGTACTCGAGGATCGCGACGTAGTCGTCGACGGTCAGCACCAGGCTCTCGCCACCGGTCTTGAGCTTGCGGCTGATACGGAAGCGACCGACCGCGCCGAGGTTGTAGCGACTGGGGTTCTGGAAGCGCTCGTGGAAGAGTTCGCGCACCTTCTGCTCGTCGGCCGGGTTGCCGGGGCGCAGGCGGCGATAGATCCGCACCAGCGCCTCTTCGTGGCTGACGGCCTCGTCCTCGCGGATGGTGTTGAACAGCACATCGTCGGGCTTGACCGCAGTGGTCACCACTTCGATCGACTTGATGCCCAGGCCCTTGAGGGTCTCGAAGGTCCCTTCGGTCAGCTCCTCGCAGGCACAGATCAGGGGCTCCTCGCCCTCGGGATCCATCACGTCGCAGACCAGGATCTTGCCGACCGCCTTGTCCTTCGCCTCCTTGCCGGAGAGCGAGATCTCTTCGGTGTCGAAGAAGTAGCGCAGGATCTGCGGCGTGCTGCCGAAGTCGGGCGAGAGTGCGCGCAGGAAGGTGGTCGCGGCGATCTTGTGGCTCTTGTCGATCTTGATCTGCAGGAAGTCCTTGGTCGTGGTCTCGACCTGGATCCAGCTCCCCCGCTCCGGGATGATCCGGCAGGAGTAGGTATAGCCGCGCCGCCCGGTGGTCGCCCGTTCGCAGGCAAAATCGACGCCCGGCGAACGCTGGATCTGGGTGACGATGGTCCGCTCGGAACCGTTGACGATGAACTCGCCGCCACCGATGCGCACCGGCATGTAGGCGATGTGCACGTCCTCTTCGAGAACCTCGCTCAGCGCCTCGCCGTGAACCCGGATCTTGAGCTTCAGGCCTTTCTGGTAGGTCTGACCCAGATCGCGGCATTCCTGCTCATCGTGCTGCGGCGCGTTGAAGCCGTAGCCGTGATAGGACACCTCGAGCTTGCTGTCGAAACCCTGGATGGGGAAGAACTCGCGGAAGATGGCTTCCAGCCCGTGTGCGTGATCGCGTTCCCCCGGCGGGGTGTACTCGGCAAGAAAGCCGTCGTAACTGCGTGCCTGCAAATCGGTTAAGCTGGGGACGGGGACGATCTCCCTGACCTTGCCGAAGCTCCTGACCTCCATGGGCCCTCCTGCTGTTATCGATCCACCCTGCCGCAGGTGCGCCCGTTGGGCCACCATTCTGATCACGGACCTGGGATGTGGGGGAAGACGCGCGCACGCCTGGGATCTGTTGGGCCCGGAAGCCTATCGTTCGGACATGCGCATGCAAGGGTCCCGGCGGAACCTGCCCGCCGGGACCCCCACACCTGTACAAGCCTGTGCCGCGCCGTCCGGTACGCCCGACCGACGCCGTTCCAGGCCCTCAGGCGCCCTTGACCTCGAGTTCGGCACCGATCTCGTCGAACTTGGCCTTGAGCTCGTCGACCTCCTCCTTGGAGGCGCCTTCCTTGATCACCTGGGGCAGACTTTCGACGAACTTCTTCGCGTCGGCCAAGCCCTGGCCGGTGATCGCGCGGACCACCTTGATGCACTGGATCTTGTTACCGCCATCGCCCTTGAGCGTGACGTTGAACTCGGTCGGCTCCTCCTCGGCCGCGGCTTCGCCGCCGGCGCCGCCGGCAGCCATGACCACGCCGCCGCCGCCCTGGAGGTCGGCGTCGGAGAGACCGAGCTTGTCCTTGAGGGCGTCGACCAGCTCGACGAGCTCGACGACGGTGAGACCTTCGATGGCCTCGACGATTCCGGAGAGCTTCTCGCTCACTTGTTCGCTCATGATAAACTCCTGTCAGTATCTGACTCGAAATGATGATGAAAATGATGCCCGCAGACCGCGGGCGGACGGCCGGGGGCGCTACTCCTCCAGCTTCTCCTTGCGGGCCATGACCGCGCGCCCGAGGCGGCGGTACGGAGCCTTGAGGAGCTTGGCCAGCTTGACGACCGGACCGCGCACGGCGCGCGCGACCATCGCCCGGGCCTCCTGCTTCGACGGCAGATCGGCGAGCTTGAGCGCGCTGGTGGCGTCGAGCGGCGTCCCCTCGGAGAGACCACCGCGGACAACCACCCGGTCGGCTTCGGCCAGATCACGGATGATCTTGGCCGCGGCGGCGATGTCCTCGCCACCGACCAGGCCCAGCGAGCCCTTGCCGTCGACCACGTCGGCGGTCGGCTCGTCGAGCGCCTTGCGCACCAGCCGCGCCTTGGCGACCTTCATGTGCGCACCGATATCGTAGAGCTGCCGGCGCAGGGCGAGGCTCTCTTTGGCTTTCAGCCGCGCCGGATCGACGAACATCATCGACGGGTTACGTCCGACGAAGTCCTTGATCTCGGCGAGGGCCAGTTCGTTGATCATACTCGGCATGGCGACACCCCCTCAGACCGCGACCCGGATACCCGGACCCATGGTGGACGACAGGCAGACGCTTAGCACGAACTCGCCGCGCACCGAAGCCGGGCGGCTGTCGCGCAGATGCCGCAACATCGCATCGACGTTCGCGGCGACCTGCCCGGCCTCGAACTCGACCGTCCCGACCGGCACGTGGACGTTGCCCGCGCTGTCGGCACGGTACTCGACGCGTCCGGCCTTGAACTCGCTCACGGCGGTGACGACATCGTCGGTCACCGTGCCGGCCTTGGGCGTGGGCATCAGGCCGCGCGGCCCGAGCACCCGGCCCAGACGACCGACGTGGCGCATCATCCGCGGAGCGGCGATGGCGACGTCGAAGTCCATGAAGCCCTCCTGGACCTCCTTGACCAGATCCTCGCCGCCGGCCTTCTCGGCGCCGGCCTCGAGGCTGGCCGCAACCTTGTCCGGGTCGTCGGTGAAGACGATCACCCGGACCTGCTTGCCGGTGCCGTGCGGCAGCGGGAAGCTGCCGCGCAGCGCCTGGTCAGCCTTGCGTGGGTCGAGGTTGAGCCGGATCGCGAGATCCACGCTCTCGGTGAAACGGGCGGAGGCGAGCTGTTTGACCAGACCGACTGCCTCCTCGACCGATTTCGGCTCGGGATCGACCCCGCCGACGGCCTGGCGATACCGCTTACTGCGCTTGCGCATGGTTTTCCTCTCCGTGGTCAGCGACGCGCACCGTCAAAGCGACGGGGCATCTCCCACTCATGAGTGTTGACTTATTCTTCGGTGACGATCACCGCCATCGACCGTGCGGTGCCCGCAACGATCTTCATGGCGGCCTCGATCGAGTGGGCGGTGAGTTCACTCTGCTTGCGCTCGGCGATCTCGCGCACCTGCTGCTGGGTGATGGTCGCGTGCTGGCTGAGCGGACCGGGCGTGGCACTGCCCTTATCCACGCCGGCCGCCTTCTTGACCAGCTCGGCGACCGGCGGCTCCTTGGTGATGAAGTCGAAGCTCTTGTCCTTGTAGACGTTGATCTCGACCGGGACCACCTCGCCGCGCCGCTGCGCGGTGGCATCGTTGAACCGCTTGACGAATTCGCCGATGTTCACGCCGCGTGCGCCGAGCGCCGGACCGACCGGCGGAGCCGGGGTCGCGTTGCCGCCGGGGATCTGCAGTTTGATCTGCCCGACGATTTCCTTCTTCTTGGCCATTATCCTACCTCCGCGGGGTGATCGGGCCCAGGTGGCGGCCCTCCCCCGTGTTGTCGCTGACCTCAGGTCAGCTGAGTTCCTCCACCTGCCAGACCTCAAGTTCGATGGGCGTCTGACGCCCGAAAACGGTGATCAACACCCGCAGCGACCCCTTGGTCGGGTTGATCTCATCGACCACGCCGTCCATGCCGGCGAAGGTACCCTCGCGCACGCGGACCTTGTCACCGAGCTCGTAGGGGATCTGCACGATCGCGGCGCGCTGTTCATCGGGCGTCGCGGCGGTGCTGATCTTGATGATCCGCTCGGCCTCCTCGGCGGTGAGCCGATCAGGCAATGCCGGGTCGGCGCCGAGGAATCCGGTGACGCCGTCGACCGCCCGGATGGTCTCGAGCACCGGCTGGGTCGGATCCATCTTCACGTAGATATAGCCGGGGTAGAGCTTGTGCTTGCTGGTCACGCGCTTGCCGCGCTTGACCTCGGTCACGTGTTCGACCGGAATCAGCAGCTCTTCGACCTGCTCGCCGAGACCGGCAGACTTGATGCGGTACTCGATCACCTCGCGGCACTTGTCCTCGCGCCCGGAGACGGCCTTGATCACATACCAGTGCTTGGGCATCAGCTGGCCCCTTCGAACAGCTCGAACAGGCCGTCGTAGACCAGCGCCTTGTTCATGATGTCGACGAGGAAGATGAACACCGACAGGATCACGGTCATGATCGCGATCACCACCGTCGACCGCAGCACGTTCTGACGATTGGGCCAATCGACCTTCACCATCTCGCGTTCGACATCGATCAGGAACTGCGCCGAACGCGGATGGAAGCCGGCCAGCGCGATGCCGCTGATCAGCACCCCGAGGGCGAGCACGCCAAGCAGGATACCGTAGATGAGGAAGGGCACGGCACGATCACCGATATACCCGCTCCATTGTTCATAGGACGAGCGACCGAGGTCGAACGCGATCAACACCGCGATCACGATCGTGATCGTGCGGATGATCCTTCCTTGCGGCCAGCGATACAGCATGCCATCCCCGTGAGCGGGTGTTTGATAAAGCACGGGAAGAGGGGCTCGAACCCCCGACCTGCTGATTTGGAATCAGCTGCTCTACCAACTGAGCTATTCCCGTAGTCGAAGGCCGGAGCCACACGCTCCGGCCATGAAGAGGGCGGGAGAATACCCCCCACCCCCCGAATGCAAGCGCCGTCGTCTACTTGCGGCGCTTCTCCTTGTGCAGGGTCCGGCGGCGCAGGCGCGGGTGATACTTCATCAGCTCCAGCTTCTGGCCCATACGCGACCGGCTGGTGTAGTAGTTGATGTCCCCGGTCTCGGAGCACACCAACATCACGTGCTCGCGCTTCTCCTTGGCCATCGCTCTGTCCTTTCTGGCCCCGGCATCCGGAGCCGAAGGGGCCCCGCGCAAGCACGCGGGGCCCTACCATCGGATCGCTACTCGATGATCTTGGTTACCACGCCGGAGCCGACGGTGCGACCACCTTCGCGGATGGCGAAACGGAGGTTCTCCTCCATCGCGATCTTGCTGATCAGCTCGCCGGTGAACTTGACGTTGTCGCCGGGCATGACCATCTCGACATCGGCCGGGAGGGTGATGGTGCCGGTGACGTCGGTGGTCCGGAAGTAGAACTGCGGACGGTAACCGGTGGTGAAGGGGGTCTTCCGGCCACCTTCGTCCTTACCGAGGATGTAGCACTCGGCCTCGAACTTCCGGTGCGGGGTGATGGTGCCCGGCTTGCAGACGACCATGCCGCGCTGGACCTGGTCCTTCTTGATGCCGCGCAGCAGCAGGCCGCAGTTGTCACCCGCCTGGGTCGCGTCCATCTCCTTGCGGAACATCTCGATCCCGGTGACGGTGGTCTTGATCGGCTGATCGACGATACCCACCAGCTCGACCTCTTCGTTGAGCTTGAGCTCGCCGCGCTCCGCACGACCGGTGACCACGGTGCCGCGGCCGGAGATCGAGAACACGTCCTCGACCGGCATGGCGAAGGGCTTGTCGGCCTCGCGAGTGGGCTCGGGGATCGACTCGTCACAGGCGTCCATCAGCTCCTGGATCGGCTTGAAGACGTCGGCCTCGGCGTCGCCGGCCTCGACGGCCTCCATCGCCTTGAGCGCGGAGCCCTTGACGATCGGGATGTCGTCACCCGGGAAGTCGTAGTCGCTGAGCAGCTCACGCAGCTCCATCTCGACCAGCTCGAGCAGCTCCTCGTCGTCGACCATGTCGCACTTGTTGAGGAAGACCACGATCGACGGCACGCCGACCTGACGCGCGAGCAGGATGTGCTCCTTGGTCTGGGGCATGGCGCCGTCGGCGGCGCTGACCACCAGGATGGCGCCGTCCATCTGCGCCGCACCGGTGATCATGTTCTTGACGTAGTCGGCGTGGCCCGGGCAGTCGACGTGGGCGTAGTGCCGGTTGGCAGTCTCGTATTCCTGGTGGGAGGTGGCGATGGTGATACCGCGCGCCTTCTCCTCGGGTGCATTGTCGATGTCGTCGAACTTGCGCAGCGTCGCCGACCCACGGAGCGACAGGTAGCCGCAGATGGCGGCGGTCAGGGTGGTCTTGCCGTGGTCAACGTGGCCGATGGTGCCGATGTTGACGTGCGGCTTGCTGCGGACGAATTTCTCCTTAGCCATGAGATGTTCCTCTCCTGCTCGGCTGTCATGCCGCACGTCGGCGGCAAGTGTGGAAAACGGCGATGGGGTGGATGGTGCGTCGTGATGCTGCCCCCGGGAATCGAACCCGGGACCTCATCCTTACCAAGGATGCGCTCTACCCCTGAGCTAGGGCAGCGTGGGAAGAGCCGGCGATGGGAATCGAACCCACGTATTCAGCTTGGAAGGCTGCTGCTCTACCATTGAGCTACGCCGGCCGGACTGGCCCACCCCCACACAACGGGGAGCGGAAACCGGCTATCTGGCGTTCCGAGCCGACCCGCAGACTACGCTGCCGGGCCGCCGGATGCTTGGGCGGGGGAGGATTCGAACCTCCGAAGGCTGAGCCAGCAGATTTACAGTCTGCCCCGTTTGACCACTTCGGTACCCGCCCACATGCGGCGCATCATCCATCATCAACCTGTCAAAGAACGAGCCACCTGCCGGAATCGAACCGGCGACCTACGGTTTACAAAACCGTTGCTCTACCAGCTGAGCTAAGGTGGCAGAGGCCGGGATCGGCGGATACCAGCAGGCGCTCCACGGGCCCCGTCGCCGGGACACGTAGCCTGCGGGCGACGGGGCACACCCCCCTCGCTCGCAGGGGAGGCGCTTTGTAGGACGGGGACGTAGCGTGTCAAGACGGGATCCCATCGCGAGATGCGTCGCACGACCTCAGTCCAGCGCTATCGCCCTCAGGGCAAGCCGACCGATGCGCGGCAGCTCACCAACCAGCGGCCGGACGTAGCGCAGGAAGTCCTCGCCGGCGACGTCGTTGCCGGCGTCGTTGATCCATGCGCGCGGCATCGCCTTGATGTCGCGCGCCACGCTCGCCAGCGGGGTGATGAAGGTCTCGACCGCGTAGGCCGCGCCCTCGCCGGTTCGCCGCAGCGCCACCGAACCGGACTCGTACGCGCCCGAGCAGGCGGCAGCGACCGCATCCCCCCCCACCTGCCGCGCCTCGGCCGCGTCGACAGCGCTGACCACGCCGGGGAAGCAGCGCTGGAGGTAGCCGAAGGTGTCGGCGCGGATACGATGCTTGCGCTCGGGCATCACCTCCTGGACCCGCGTCTTGAGCTCGCGGGCGAGGAAATCGCCCAGCGCCCCGGAACCGGAAAGCTGGCGATTGCCGTGGCTGTCGACCTCGCCGAGGTCGATGATCGGCGTGCCGCCCGGGCCGTGGACGCCCTCGCTCACCGCGACCACGCAATGGCCGGTGTCCTTGTAGATCCGCAGCACATCGGCGCAGAAGGCGTCGAGGTCGAAGTCGACCTCCGGCAGGTAGATCAGATGCGGCCCATCGCCGGGGTGGACCCGGGCCAGCGCCGCGGCGGCGGTCAGCCAACCGGCATCGCGCCCCATGACGATGTTGATCTTGATCCCGCCAAGCGAGCGGTTGTCGAGATTGTCGCCCATGAAGGCCTGCGCGACCCACTTGGCCGCGGAGCCGTAACCGGGGCAGTGATCGGTGACCCGCAGGTCGTTGTCGACCGTCTTGGGGCAGTGGAAGCAGCGCAGTTCGTAGCCTGCGTCGGCGGCCATCTGGTTGATGATGTGGGTGGTCTCGGCGGTGTCGTTGCCGCCGATGTAGAAGAACCAGCGCACCTCGAGCTGACGAAAGCGCTCGAAGATCCGGCGGCAGATCTCCTCGGTCGGCTTGAGCCGGACCGAACGCAGCGCCGAGGACGGCGTCGCGGCGATCACGTCGAAATCGTTGGGGTCCTCGTCGGCGAAGTCACAGATCTCGCCGTCGAGGATGCCGCCGATGCCGCGGATGGCGCCGTACACGTGGCCGATCTCCGGCACGGCGAGGGCGGCGCGGACCACGCCGATCAGCGTCTGGTTGATGACGGCGGTCGGGCCGCCGGACTGGCCTACAAGCGCGTTGCCGGTGAGGGGCATGGCATCTCCACAGGGTCGGGGCTGGGGGCGGAAGCGCGAGTCCACCGCCGAGCGCCGCCGAGGCAAGAGAATGTAGCGCCCACGCCGCCCTCAGCGCTGCGTGCGGCGCAGGTGGAAGGCGGTGAGCAGTCCCCCGAGCAAGCCGCCGAGATGCATCGGCCAGCTGATGCCGCTCGCACGCACCCCCGGCAGCGGCAGCACGGTCTGCAGAGCGCCGCCGTAGACCAGCGCCACCAGCACCGCGAGCAGGAAGGCGCCGATGCTGCGACGGAACATGCCGTTGGCGATGAGGAAGCCGATCAGGCCGAATACCAGCCCGCTCGCGCCGCAGTGCAGCGTGCCGGCCCCGCCGAAGAGCCAGGTGATCGCGCCGGAGACCAGCAACGCCGTAACCATCGCCTCGCCGGCAAGCCAGCGGCTGTAGCGCAGCGAGATCACCCCGAGCGGCAACAGGGCCAGGCTGTTGCTCACCAGATGCGGCAGGTCGATGTGGATGAAAGGCGCGGTGAAGACCCGCAGCAAGCCATCGGCCGCCAGCGGCCGGATGCCGAGCAGCGCCACCAGCTCGGCGGGGAGCACCCGATCGAGGCCATGGACGATCCACAGCAACAGCACCAGCGCGCTGGTGTCGTAGACCGCCAGCCGCCAGGAATTGCCGTCCGGCTCCCGCCGCGCCTTGTTGCTGCCCGTCATTGCACCTCACTACGTCCGCGGATGTGTCAGCGATGAGGCTTCTATCAGAGGGGGCGCTGCCCCCTCGCGCCTTCGGCGCATACCCCCACGGCCTCGGTCGGGGTTCGCGGCCTCCGGCCGCGTTTTCTGCGGGCCTAC
>JBEPXK010000072.1:0-11384 GCA_041641915.1 Planctomycetota bacterium | reverse complement strand
GCCGGCGACGAGATCACCGGGCAGCTATACAACTTCACCGAC
Source organism: Planctomycetota bacterium (assembly GCA_041641915.1). Taxonomy (GTDB): domain Bacteria; phylum Planctomycetota; class UBA11346; order UBA11346; family UBA11346; genus SLQH01. The sequence goes on along the minus strand of JBEPXK010000072.1, from coordinate 11,342 downwards.
AAGGGTGGACGCCGGGTGGCGCTGCGCCCGGAGATGACCCCGAGCCTCGCGCGGATGGTCATGGCCCGTGCAGGCTCGCTCGCCCTGCCGCTGCGCTGGTATGCCATCCCCCAGTGCTTCCGCTACGAGCGGATGCAGAAGGGCCGCAAGCGCGAACACTTCCAGTGGAACATGGACGTGGTCGGCCTGGCCCATGTCGCCGCCGAGGCCGAGCTGATGGCGGCGCAGGTCGCCTTCCTCCGGCGTACCGGGCTGAACCTCGACGACCAGCCGGCGGTACGCATCCGGGTGTCCAACCGCCGCATCCTCCAGGGCCTGCTCGAACGCGAAGGCGTGACCGGCGAGGACTTCGCCGCGGCCTGCGTGATCATCGACAAACGCGACAAGATCGGACGCGCGGCCACCGCCGAGCAGCTGGTCGCCGGCGGCATCGAAGCGGACACGGCCGAACGCGTACTCGATACGCTCGAGCTACGCGGGCTCGACGCGCTCTGCGAACGGCTGGGCGACGAACTGCCGGGCATAGACGAGTTGCGCGAGCTCTGCGAGTTGGCCGCAGCGGCGGGCTTCGGCCATCTGCTGGAGATCGACCTCTCGGTGGTCCGCGGCCTGTCCTATTACACCGGCGTGGTCTGGGAGCTGTTCGCGACCAGCGGCGCGATGCGCGCGATCGCTGGCGGCGGGCGCTACGACGCGTTGATGGGCACCCTCGGCGGTCGGCCCCTGCCGATGGTGGGCTTCGGCTTCGGCGATGTGGTGATCCTCGACCTGCTCGCGGAACACGGGCTGCTGCCCGCACCCGCGCGCACGGTCGACGACGTGGTGTTCCCGATGCAGCAACCGCAATTCGTCGCCGCCAACCGCATCGCCGCCACACTACGGGCGCGCGGCCGACGGGTGGTGGTCGACTATTCCTGCCGGCGCTTCAAACACGTGATCAAGGCCGCGGAGCAGGACGGCGCCGAATTCTGTTATATCGTCGGCGGCGATGAGCTCGCGCGGGGGGTGTGCAAACGCCGCCGCGTCGGCGAGCGCGAGGAGGAGGAGCTCGCGCTCACCGCGGTCTGATCGCACCCCGGCTCACCCCCCGGCCGCCTTGAGCTGGGCGATCGCCCGATTGAGGAAGGAGCGCATCACCGGGTTGCGTTCCTTCTGCGCCACCGGTTCGAGACGTGCGACCACCCCGGCCGGGTCGTCGCTGTACTTGAACACGTTGAGTGCGGCCTTGCGGGCGTTGTTGTTGTCCGATCCGGCGATCAGGTCGAGGATCGCGGTCTCGATCCGGTCCTTGAGCGGGTCGCCGGCCGGCAGACCGAACATGCAGCGGCGCAGGTTCTCGACCACCGTGACCAGCAGCTCGCCCTGCGGCCGTGCGGCCAGGACCTCGAGCAGGATGGGCGCGAACACCGGCACGTCGGCCTTGCTCATCGGCTTGAGGCTGTCCAGCGTCATGCGCTTGAGCTCCACGGGCTGATCGCTGGCCATCACGCCGGTCAGGGCGTCGCGGGCGCCCTGGGTCGGGATCAGCGCCAGCGCGCGAGCGGCACCGAGGCGGTCATCGAGCGCGGCGGTGGCGTCCTGGAGGATCCCTGTCAGGGTGCCGAGGGCGGCGGGGTCGCGGGTCGCCGCGAGTGAGAGAATCAGCATGATCCGCTCGCGCGACGTGTCGGCCACAGCGAGCTGCTGCTTGATCAGCGCATAGGCCTCGGGATGGCGAGACATGGCCAGCCCGCGTGCGGCGGCCTGCCGGGTCAGCGGGCTCTTGGCGCCGGTCAGGCCCTGGCGCAACGCGGCGATCGCCTCCGGCTGGCGGCAGCGACCGAGCGCCTCCGCCGCAGCCTTGCGCACCGCGGCCCAATCGTCGTCGGTGAAAGCGGTGATCAGGGGCTCGACCATCGCCGGGTCACGCTTGACGATCAGCGCCTCGGCGGCGCTCTTGCGCAGCTCCTGATGCATCTGTGGCTCAACCAGCACCGTGCCCAGCGCCGTGACTGCGGCGCTGCCGCGCAGCTCGCCGAGCTCCTGCACCGTCTCGCGCGCTTCCTTGAGCAGGTTCTGCATGTCCTTGTTGAGATGGTCAATGTCCTTGCCCAACTGCTTGAGTTGCTTGCGCTGCGGCGGCGCCAGCTCCTCGGCCTCTCCCAATGCTTCGGCGGTCTTGCGCTTCTCGGCGATCGCGTCGCTCTTGCCGCGCCAGTCGCTGTTGGCCGCCTGGATCCGGGCCAGGGCGCGCTGGCTCAGATCCGCCACCGCCACCGTGCTGTCCGAAGCGGCGAGGGTGCGATCGATCGCCTTGGCCAGCTGACGGTCTTCGACCGTGGCGCGCAGTGCGACCAGCCGTTCCATCGTCGCGTCGTCATCGACACCGCGCAGGGCCGTGAGCGCGGCCTGACGGATCTGCTGATGCAACTCCGCATTGGCCGCGACGGCGGCGAGCTTGCGCGCCACCCCCGGGGCAGCCGATGCCTCGATCTCGCCGAACAGGTCATCGAGCCGGTCTTCGAGCTTGTTGCGGGTCTGCTTGTCGAGTTTACGTTCGGAGAGCTGATCGCCGATTTCCGGCACCGCGCCCATCGCCGTATCGAAGGCCCTGGCGACCGCGGCGGGATCAGCGGCTTCGGTGGCGTCGAGATAGCCGGCCCAGCGCGCGGCGTCGCGGACGCGGCCACGCACGTAGCGCCATTGCCAGCCACCGCCGCGATTCTGTTGCCACCAGGCGAGTAGATCGGCGCCGGACTCGACCCGCGCCGCGGCGGCGACCACGGCCAGGCCGAGGTCGCGACCCGCCTGATCTCCGTCACGCGCGGCGACGGCCGCCGCGATCGCTTCGCGCACCGCCGGATCGCGACCGACGATCTCGAACATCGCCCAGGGGGCAGGCAGGTCCGTATCCGTCTGGGAGTAACCGGCCAGGTTGTTGAGCACCCGGTTCGGGTCGGAGAACAGCTTGAAGGCGAGACGGATGTCATTGCCGACCCAATCGTTGCTCGCACCGAGCAGCGAATAGATGCCCTCGTGCGCCAGTCGCGACGCGGTGGCGTCCTCGCCGCCGAGGGCGAGCAACAGCGCCTCGATGCCCGTCGGCGTGGGGTGGGCCAACAAGGCGTTGCGCGCAGCGATACGCTCGGCCTCGTCACCGGAGCGGAACCGTTCGATCAGAGCGGCCTGCTCGGCCTCGGCCATCGGGCGGTAGAGCCAGAGCGAACGACCATCGTGCTTCCATGCCAGCCCGGCCTGCGCGCAGTAATGCTCGATATGGTCGGCGAGGCTACGGGTCCCGTCGGGCAGGGTGGCACCGGGATAGGCACCGGTCTCGGTCGCCGGATCGACGTACCAGGCCAGGCGTTGTTCATCGTCGAGCGTGCGATTGAGCTCGATCAGGAACTCCGACGGCAGGTCCTGCCACACCCGCAGCGCGGCGCTGTGGGCGAGCGGTCCGTCCGCCCCGGACAGGCTGGCGGCGAAACAGAGGATGCCGATGGCGAGATGATGACGAAGCATGGGTCCTCCCGGAACCGGGGCCGGAAAAGCCGTTCGCCGGTCGGCGCAGCAGCGGGCGAGCTGAACGACGCCCCGCGCGGACCGGATGGGATGCGGGTTACTGGTTGGCCATGGTGCAGATCACCATCGACCAACCCATGGTGCCGCCGTTGTTCTCACAGCGGAACAGGATCTCGTTGACGCCCTGCCGGAACTCGAATTCGGCCACGTGTTCATCGGCGCGGTAGGGCTTGGGCTCGATGCCGGACTTCCACACCTCCTTGCCGTTGATCCACACCTTGCCGTAATCGTCGCTGCCCAGCGCCACCCAGTATGCGCCGGCGTGTTCCATGTAGACCTCGGTCCATCCGTAGTAGATGCACCCGCGCGGGGCCCAATCCGGCTCGATCCGCTGCGCCTTGCAGTCCCAGAACTTCCAGCCGATCTCGCGATCGTCCTTGCCCAGGGTGACGTTGTCCAGATCGACCACCGTCTCCGGCAGGAAGGAGGCATCGAGGTTGGAACGGAAACGGTTCTCGAACGGACCCATGACGTACCACTTGTCGACGTACATCCAGTCCTGGCGCCGGCCGTCGCCCGCCACGACCCGGCCGGGGCGGGCGTTGAAGCCGCCGTCGGAGGTGTCCGCAAAACCGAACACCTCGTCCGGTCGCAGGGTCGCGCCGCGCCTGCTGTCGAAGCCGGTATCGCTGAGCAGTGGTATCTCGGGGCCGCCGCCCCCGGTCTGGTCGGCCTCCTCGGCCTTCGCGACGATCTTCTCTGCGTGTTGAAGCATGGCGTCGATCTCGGAGGCACCGCGGTTGACCTCGTGTTTGAAGGCATCGAGCGCCTCCTGGCTGCGGACCGAGCCGGTGTCGATGGCATCAGACGCGAGCGTGATCCGTCGCGGCTGGACCATTTTGACCCAGCCGACGGCATCGATCGCCGGCACTTCGAGCCGGATGGCGTTGATTGCTCCCCGGATGTCGCGATAGCTGTTGGTCAGCTGCAGCTCGGCCGCCTTGGTCGCCTCGAACACGACCGACAGCGGCACGTCGGGATCGTCGATGCGCGCGAACACCCCCGCATCGATCGGGGCGTGCTTCTCGCGCGCAAGCTGGATGAAGCGTTCGAGATAGCTCGCGTCCTCCACGCCCTCGCGGATCTCGGCGAAGCGCTGATCCCGGATCTGGTCGATCCGTCTGGTCATGCTGATCAGATCGCGCGTTTTCTCGCACCACCGCTCGCGGGTGGTGTCGCGGATGCGCTCGACGATGTCGTCGATGTCGCCCGCCGAGATGGCGAAGCCGGAGCTGTCGCCGCCCCCGAATCCCCAGATGACCAAGGCGCTGACCGTGACCACCATCAGCGGCATCAACAGGCCACTGTGGTTATGGGATTTGGCTGCCATCGTGCGTCCCTTCATACGGTGGGGCCGTGGTGAGGGCGTTGGCCAGGCGCGCGATCCGATTTGTGGCCTGCTCGCGACCGCGCCGGCAACGTCTCGCTACTGGTTGGCCATGGTGCAGATCACCATCGACCACCCCATGGTGCCGCCGTTGTTCTCGCAGCGGAACAGGATCTCGTTGACGCCCTGCTGGAACTCGAATTCGGCCACGTGCTCGTCGGCGCGGTAGGGCTTGGGCACCGTGTCGGACTTCCACACCTCCTTGCCGTTGATCCACACCTTGCCGTAATCGTCGCTGCCCAGCGCCACCCAGTACTTGCCGGCGTCCTCCATGTGGACCTCGGTCCATCCGTAATAGATGCACCCGCGCGGGGCCCAACTCGGCTCGATCCGCTGCGCCTTGCAGTCCCAGTATTTCCACCCGATCTCGCGATCGTCCTTGCCCAGGGTGACGTTGTCCAGATCGACCACCGTCTCCGGCAGGAAGGAAGCATCGAGGTTGGAGCGGAAACGGTTCTCGAACGGCCCCATGACATACCACTTGTCAACGTACATCCAGTCCTGGCGCCGACCGTTGTCGGCCACCACCCGACCGGGGCGGGCGTTGAAACCGCCATCGGAGGTGCTGCGTGACTCGAACAGCTCGTCCGGACGCAGGGTCTCGCCGGCGGTGCTGCCGAAGCCGGTGTCGCTGATCAGCGGGACGCCGGCGCCGCCGCCGCCGCCCTGGTCGGCCTCTTCGGCCTTCTCGACGATCTTCTCGGCGTGCTGGAGCATGGCGTCGATCTCGGAGGCACCGCGGTTGACCTCGTGTTTGAAGGCATCGAGCGCCTCCTGGCTGCGGACCGAGTCGTTGTCGATGTCGTCGGCCGCGAGCGTGATCCGCCGCGGCTGGACCACCTTGACCCAGCCGATGGCGTCGATCGCCGGCACCTCGAGCCGGATGGCGTTGAGCGCACCGCGGATGTCGCGGTAGCTGTTGGTCAGCTGCAGCTCGGCCGCCTTGGTCGCTTCGAACACGACCGACAGCGGCACGGCAGGCTCATCGATGCGCGCGAACAGCTCCGCATCGATCGGAGCGTGCTTCTCGCGCGCAAGCTGGATGAAGCGCTCAAGGTAGCTCTCGCCCTGGACACCCTCACGGATCTCGGCGAAACGCTTGTCGCGGATCTGGTCGATCCGTCGCGTCATGCTGATCAGATCGCGCGTCTTCTCGAGCCAGCGTTCGCGGGTGTTGTCGCGGATGCGCTTGACGATGTCATCGATGTCGCCCGCCGAGATGGCGAAGCCGGAGCTGTCGCCACCTCCGAAGCCCCAGATGACCAGGGCGCTGACCGCGACCACCGCCAGGGGCATCAACAGGCCGCTGTAGTTGTGGGTATTGGCTGCCATGGTGCGTCCCTTCGTACGGTTCAGGCGGGGTTGTGGGCGTTGGCCACACGCAGCCCGAGCACCTCGTGATCGGAGAGTTGGAGCAGACCGATGATCTTCATCACGTGGCCGTACTGGACATCGCCGAAGACCTCGATGAAGACGGGGCGTTGCGGGCCAAGCTCGCCGGACAGATCGCTATAGCCGACCTGGCGTCCAGGCCCGGTCTCGCCAATGGCGACGCCCTCGCGCAAGAACAGGCCGACGTCGGTGACCCGGCCGGTGTCGTCGGCCTTGATGCCGGTGACCCGCAGGTAGAGCGGCGGCTTATCCGCCTCGCCGACCGGCGCTTCGGCGGTATTACCGAAAGTCGGCAGATCGACGGGGATCTCCTTGTGCTTCTTGCGGATGGTCGCGGCGACCAGGAAGAAGATCAAGAGCAGGAACACGCAGTCGATCATCGGCTCCATCATGATGCCGGGCGACTCGTCTTCCCTGTGCTTGCTGCGCATGGCGTTCTCTCCGCGCCGGGCCGTGCCCGGCCCCGATTCAGCTGCTGAAGTTATCGTGGGTCCGTAGACCGATGGTGGTCAGACGATAGAGCTCGCAGTGGTCGATCACCTGGCTGACCACGTGGTACGGCACGGCGCTATCGGCATCGATGCGCACCTTGCGCCCGGGCTTCTGCTTGGCCGCGACGCGCAGCTTGGTGACCAGCTCCTGCAGCGTCACGTCCTCACGGGCGCCACCGGTGGAGCGCAACGCCTCGCCCACAGTGGTACAGCGGTAGTGGATGCCGCCACCGCTGGTGGGCATGATACTCACCACCACCGTGTTGTCCGGATCCTTCTCGGTCTTGGCGCCGGTCAGATGCGGCAGCTCCAGCGGCAGTTCGCTGTGCTTCTTGCGGATGGTCGCCGAGACCAGGAAGAAGATCAGCAGCAGGAACACGACGTCGATCATCGGCTCCATCATGATCGTCGGCGTCTGATCCGGTTCGCGGTTGCTCCGCATCTCAGGCGGCCCCCTTGGCCTTGCCGAACCACTTGAGGATCAGCCGGTTGCTGGTGTCCTCGAGCTCGAGCGCGAGCTGGCTGGCGCGACCCTTGAGGTAGTGGAAGAAGCCGAGGGTGGGGATGGCGATGATCAGGCCGGCGGCGGTGGTCGAGAGCGCCATGTAGATGCCCTCGGCGACCATCGAGGTGTCGCCGATGTCGCCGGCGACGGCCACCGTCTTGAAGGCCGAGATCATACCGAGCACCGTACCCAGCAGACCGAGCAGCGGCGAGATGGTGGCGACCACGGCCAGCCAGTAGTTCATCTGTTGCTGCTTCTGGATCTCCCGCGCGGCGACCTCGCCAGCGCCCTCGTTGAGCGCGGCGTAGTCGGCGTCCTTGTTCTCGGCGAGGAAGGCGATCACCCGGCCCAGCGCGCTGTTGTCGCTCTCGGCCAGCTTCCTCACGCCTTCGGTGTCACCCGCGGCCCACATCTCGTCGGCCTGCTCGGCCAGCTGCGGCGGGGCGATGTTGACGCGGTTGAGCCGGGCGAGGCGTTCGATGATGATCACCCCGCCGAGCACCGCCAGGGCGATGAGAAAGCCCATCGGCACGCCGCCGTTCTTGATCTGCTGGATGAAGGCGTTGCCTTCGTTGAGCTTGTCTTTGCGCTCGGCAGCGGTCATCGCCTCCTCTTCGACTTCCGAGTCGGCCGTGACGTTCTGGGGACCCGTCGCGGCGTCCTCCTCGGCCGCTGCACCAGAGGCAGCCTCGGCCTCGCCGGAACCCTCTTCGGCCGTCACCGGGGCAAAGACCGCCAGCAGCAGCAGGGGCGTGAGCAACAGAATGGACATCCAGCGCATGATGGTGTTTCTCCCGGATGGAATTGGTGTGACGCGGGTCGGACCCACGGGTCGGTGTGAAGCGTTGACTGGTGGCAAGTGATACCCCAGGGGCGGGTGCACGTTGAGCCTCAGGGTCATACAGCGGGATGCGACGCGATTCCAGAGCGACTCTGACGCGGCGTGACGATCACCGGATCGGCGCCGGGACCGGGCCGGCCTGTCGGGGTTGGGCCGGGCCGTCGTTGCACACCGCTTGCCACCCGCCACGCTGCGCTCCCGGCAACGACAGGCGACGGAGGCCGGTATGGACGCAACGACACAGGATTCGGCAGACGGACCCACGGCCACCGACCAGGCCGTAGACAGCCAGCCCGCAGGCGAGCGCAATGTCGCCGTGGGCCAGGTGGTGGCGGTACTCGGCGCGGCGATGGGCTTCGCCTGCGCCTGGAGGATGATCGTCTACGAGAGGGCCACCGACCCCGGGCCCGCCCACTACCGCTGGTACCTGATGGGGCTCGCGCTGTTCTCGCTGCTGATCATCCACTTCGGCCGCAGCTGGGTCGACGAACCAGACAAACGCGATGGCACCCACCTGGCGATCCTCCTCGTCGGTGGAATCATCGCGCTCGTCTCGCTGTGGTTCAGCGGTGGCTGGGGGGCGACCATCGGCGCCACGCTGGTCGCCGGAACCGTGCTCTGCGTCCACCTGCTGCATGAGTACCGCGATCGGCGTCAGGGCGCGGAGCCGGACGAGCCCGCCGCATCGTCTCAACCGAGCACCTGACGGCTCAAGGCGAAGACCTCGGCATGCCGGAACGGCTTGGCCAGGACGGCGCAGCCGGTCTCGGACACCACCTGGTGCACCTCCGGCGCCTCCGGGTCGCCGGTGACCAGGACCAGATGTCCGCGTAACGTGGTGGTCGCCGCGGAGCGCAACAGATCGGCCCCGCTGCCGTCGGGCAGGCGTAGATCGCAGAACATGGCGCCGATGTTGCCGCCCGCGCGCACCGCCTCGGCTTCGGCGTAGTTGTTGCAGACGATCACCGGGTGGGAACATTCCTCGAGCGCATCGCGCAGCAACTCCGCGATCAACGGCTGATCGTCGACGATCAGCACCGGACCGGGCGAGCTTCCCACCCCCCCCGCGGCGGCCGGCTCGGCGGCGGGCGCGAGACTGGGCGTGGGCAGGCTGATGCGCACCCGCGCGCCCACGGCCTCGGGGATGCGGTCGAGGTGGATCGTGCCACCCATGTCGCGCACCAGCTGGGTGGCCAGGGCCACGCCCAAGCCGCGGTGCCCGTCTTCGGCCCGGGTGGTGTAGAACGGCTTGGAGGCGTTGGCGATCTCCTCGTCACTCGGCGCCCGGCCGTCGTTGTCGAGGTGGAGCAGCGCCTCGTCGTCGCGCCGCGATCCGCTCACCCGCACCTCTCGCGCCCCGGCGCCGCCGGCGTTATCGAGCACCTGCTCGAGCACCCGGGCCAAGGCCCGCGGGCCGGCGAGCACCAGCGGCAACTCGTTAACGATGATCGCCTGCGGCACTCGCGCGCCGCGCTGCTGCAGCCGTTCGGTCGCCCGGGCCAGCGCCAGAGACAGATCGCAGGGCACGGCCTCCTCGCGCGGCGGCGCGGCATAGCGGCGCAGCCGTTCGACCAGACCGATGCAACTGTCGACCTCGTTGCAGATCAGTTGCAGCCGGCGTCGACAGTCGTCACGGTCGTCGAGACGGTAGCCCATACGCTGGGCGTGGCCGAGGATGACCGCCAGCGGATTGTTGAGCTCGTGCGCCAGCCCGCGCACCAGCTCGGTGAGGAAGCCCTGCGATTCGGCCCAGGCCAGGTCCTCGGCATACCGCTGCACCCGCTGCTGCAGGTCGACCAGTTCGCGTTCGCGGTCGGCCAGGCGCGCGGCGAGACGCACGGCGTCGATTTCATCGGCGGCATCGCTCACATAGCACCTCGCTCTCTGCTTCGGATCAGACGTGGACAGTCCGGCCGGAGCGGGTCTGCTGGACGCATGGTACCCGTCGAGCGTCTCCGGCCAACCGTCTTCCCCGCTACGCGTCCCCCCGCCGGAGCCCGGCGATGACCTTGATCCTGGGGCTCGAGAGCAGCTGCGACGAGACCGCCGCCGCCTTGGTGCGCGACGGCCATACCGTGCTCGCCGAACGCATCGCCAGTCAGGCCGACACCTTCGCCGATTGGGGCGGGGTGGTGCCCGAGATCGCCGCCCGCGGTCACGTCGCCTGGCTGCCGGGCCTGGTCGAAGCGGTCCTGGCCGACGCCGGGTGCACCCTCGCCGCGGTCGATGCGGTCGCGGTCGCGGCCTGGCCGGGCCTGCTCGGCAGCCTGCTCGGGGCCTTCACCTGCGCCAAGACCATCGCGCTGGTCCGGGGTCTGCCGCTGCTGACGGTCGACCACGTCGAGGCCCACCTCGCGGCGATCGCACTGGGCCGGGACGAGCAGCTCCCGCCGCTGGTCGGCCTGGTCGCCTCGGGTGGACACAGCCACTACTACCACTGCCCCCGCCCGGATACGCTCGCGCCCCTGGGCGGGACCATCGACGACGCCGCCGGCGAGGCCTTCGACAAGGCGGCGGCGATGCTTGAACTCGGCTACCCCGGCGGACCGATCGTCGACCGGCTGGCCGCGACCGGCGACCCCAATGCCTACGACCTGCCGCGCAGCTTCCTGCGCGAACCACAGATCCGCCTGAGTTTCGCAGGCCTCAAGACCGCCCTGCTGTACAAGGTTCGCGGCCCGCGCGGCCGCGATGCGCTCACCCTCGACGCCCGGGGGATCGCCGACGCCTGCGCCTCGTTCCAGGCGGCGGTGGTCGATTGTCTCGCGAGCAAACTGCTGCTGGCGGCGCAGCAGTGCGGGGTCGAAGCGGTCGCGGTCGGCGGCGGCGTGGCCTGCAACCGCGCCCTACGCCAGCGGCTGGAAACGGACTGCGCCGCCGCCGGACTCGCCTTGTTCCTGCCCGCTCCCCGGCACTGCGCCGACAACGCGGCGATGGTCGCCGCGCTCGGTCAGCGCCATCTGCGCGCCGGCCGAATCGCCGCGCCAGATTGCATTCCCCTGCCCACCGGTGCCGCCGGGCCGCGAGCACAGTTGAGAACGTAACTACTCAGGCTTCCTTTCTTCAGAGGGGGCGCTGCCCCCTCGCGCCTTCGGCGCATACCCCCACGGCCTCGGTCGGGGTTCGCGGCCTCCGGCCGCGTTTTCTGCGGGCCTACGGCCCATT
>JBEPXK010000071.1:0-11392 GCA_041641915.1 Planctomycetota bacterium | reverse complement strand
GCGCAGCGGGTGTGCAGGGCGCGCGCGATGCGCGGCATGACGTGCATGGCACAAAGATACAAATGGGATTCCATGAAGCCATTGCCATGAGCGTCGGGTCATTGCTATAATGGCACATTGAACCGTATTTGCTCAGGTCCACCGCCGCGGGCGGCAGGCAGGAGGATGTCCATGGCTCGGATCGACGCAGCGGCCTACGTCGCCTACATGACCGGCGAGCGGGTGGAGCGCCCGTTGTTCGTCGAGCTCTTCGGCCCCTTGCCCCAGACCGAGGCCGAATGGCGTGCGCAGGGCGCGACGGAAGCGGAGATCGGCCTGCAGGCCTTCGGTTTCGATCACGTCCCGGTGCATCATTGCTGGGTCCGCACCGGCCTGCTCTCGCGGGTGGAGCCGCGGGTGATCGAGGACACGCCGGTGCACACGATCGCCATCGACCGCTACGGGCGGCGGACCCAGCTGTGCAAGGCGGCGGGTTCGTTGCCGCTGCCGCTCGAGTATCCAGTTGCTTCGGTAGCCGACTGGGAGGCGATCAAGCCGCAGTACGCCTTCAGCGAGGAGCGCTTCGTCGCCGGCTGGGACGCAGCGGCGCGCGCGGCCCGCGAACGCGGCGAACTGCTGCTGGTGAGCATCCCCGGTGGCTTCGACGAAGCGCGGCAGCTGATGGGCGAGGAGATGCTGTGTCTGGCCTTCTACGACACGCCCGCGCTGATCGCAGATATCATCGCGACCATCGGCGCGACCGTGGAACGGGTGCTCGACCGCCTCACCGCGGCGGTGCCGATCGACAATCTGTTCATCCACGAGGACATGGCCGGCAAGTCGGGCCCCTTGCTGGGGCCGAACCAGATCAACGAGTTCATCGCGCCGTACTACCGGCGCTGTTGGGATCTGGTCCGTTCGCGCGGCACGCGGTTGTTCAGTCAGGATTCGGACGGCGACATGCGACCGGTGATGCCGGCCTTTATCGATGCCGGGGTCAACGTGTTCCTGCCGCTGGAGCCCGCGGCGGGCATGGATCTGGTCGCGGCGCGCGAGGCCTACGGCCCTGGCGTCGGCTACAAGGGTGGGATCGACAAGCACGCCCTGCGGCGCGACCGTGCGGCGATCGACGCCGAATTGCGCTACAAACTGCAGCCGGCCCTGCAGGAGGGCGGCATCTGCTTCGGCCTCGACCACCGCATCCCCAACGGGGTGACGATCGACAACTACCGTTATTACGTGCGCCGGGCGCGCGAACTGCTCGGGCTCGATCCGGACCCGGAGCCGGATTGGGGACGGATGGCCTTCTGATCCCGGCGCCGGTCGTCGTGACCGCGCGCGAGCCATGCAGGCCCGCGATCGGGCACGGTGGTCCGGCATTCCCAAGCCAGGATGAACGCGGAATTGCCGCGTGGCGACCGATGCCTATGATGGTAGCCGACTTCCTTCATGGCGAGGGCGATGGCGTTGATTGCGTTCCGGATCCGCCGGGCGCGCGACGGTGCCCCTTGGGTCGGTTTGGGATGGGTTGCATGGATCAGTCGCGCTCCGGTTTCCAAGGCCCGGCTTGCGATCCCGAGGCCACGGTCGATCTCTCGGCGGCGCCGGAGCGGATGGGCAGTGGAGTCGAGCAGCGTCCTGAACGCGTCGGGGCGTATCGCATCACCGCCCGCCTCGGCGAGGGCGGGATGGGGATGGTCTATCGCGCCACCGACGAGCGCGACGGTCGGCCAGTAGCGTTGAAACTGCTGCGACGTGAACTCGCGGCGGACCAGGATTTCGTACGGCGGTTCCAGCGCGAAGCTGGCATCGCCGCGGGCATCCGTGATCCGCATGTGATGCGGGTGTACGCGGCGGGGACTGCCGACGGCTGGCACTACATCGCCTGCGAGTTGATCGGCGGCGGCGACCTCGGCGCGCTGCTGGCCCGGCGGGGGATGCTCACCGAACACAAGGCACTTGGCCTGGTGATCGCGGCGACGCGCGGCCTGGCCGCGCTGCACGCGGCCGGGCTGGTGCATCGAGATCTCAAGCCGGACAACATTTTTTTCGATGCGGAAGGCCGGGTGGTGCTCGGCGACCTGGGTCTGGCCCGGCACCAGTCGGGCGATGATCGCTTCACCATGACCGGCGCGGCGATCGGTACGCCGGCCTACATGTCGCCCGAACACATCCGCGGCGTGGCCGACCTGGATATCCGCAGCGACATCTACGCCATGGGCGCGGTGCTCTACAAGCTGTTCACCGGCGAGGAGCCCTACGCCGGTGAGACCCTCTATCTGGTCACGCACAAGGTGCTCACCGAGCCGCTGCCCGACCCGCGCAGCATCAACGGCGCGGTGCCGGCCGAGGTGGCGGCGATCATCCGCAAGGCGATGGCCAAGCAGCGCGAGGAACGCTATCACGATCCGGCCCAGATGCTCGAGGATCTGGAGCGGGTGCGCGCCGGGGGGCGACCGGCTCACGCGGCCGGCACCGTGCGGCGGGTCAATCGCGCCAGCGATGCGATCGCGGTGGTGGCATCGGATCGCGGCCGCCACCGCGGACGCAGATCGGTCGGCGCATCGCCGGGAACCATGCGGGCAGTGGGGCTGGTGATCGCGGCCGCGTTGGTCATCGGCGGGCTGCATCTGGCGATGACGGCGGGGCTGCACAGCGCCGGATCGGCGGTGCCGGCTCCAGCCTGGGCGACGTCTCACGGGCGCGATGCCCACGGTCCGTATGCGACCATCAGCGTGGCCGGGGTGGAACAGCGGTTGCGCTACTGCCCGCCGGGAGCGGGCATGCTCGGCAGCCCGCCGGGCGAACCCGGGCGTCATGCCGACGAAATGCAGCAGCGATTCACGCTCGCGACCGGTTTCTGGATCGCCGAGACCGAGTGCACCAACGCCTTCTTCCACGCGGTCACCGGTGAGCGGCCGTCGGCCTTCGCGGGCCCGCAGCTGCCGGTGGAACAGGTCGAACTGGCCGAAGCCCGCGCTTTTCTCGAAGCGGTGAGTCGCGAGCTCGATGGCGCGAGCGCCCGACTGCCGACCGCGGCGCAGTGGGAGTACGCCTGCCGCGCGGGCACGGACGGGCCCTACGCGGTTGAACCGCCCTCGGCCGGCGGCTGGTTCGCGCCGCCGGGTCTGGCAACTGCGTGGGAACCGGCGCTGCGTGACGGCGATCCGGCTGCCGATCCGCCAGCGGTCGCCGCCTGGCACCAGGAGCACCGGGGTGATCCGCGACTCGGGACGCGGCCGGTGGCCGAGAAACGGCCCAACCCCTGGGGGATCCACGACATGCACGGCAACGTGGCGGAATGGTGTGCGCTGCCGGATGCGGATCCGGAGGCCCCGCATCCGGCTTGCGGCGGATCGTGGTACGACCATCCGCTGCGCTGCCGCAGCGCCGCGCGGCTGCTGGTCGATCCGCACACCGCCCATCCCTCGATCGGTTTTCGTTTCATCGTTGTCGACGACGTCGCGGATTGACTCGCGCCGGCGGCGCGCTGCGGTTGACCGCTGCCCATCCGGCTCGAGGATCCGCGCATGGACGCGCTGGAGCTGCCGCGGATCGATGACCTGCACGTCCACCTGCGTCAGGGTGCGCTGATGCGGCAGGTGGCGCCGCTCTCGCGCCGGGGCGGGGCCGGCCGGGTACTGGCGATGCCCAACCTGCGACCACCGGTGGATACCGCAGCGGCGGTATCCGCCTACCACACCGCGTTGCGGGCCGCGGAGCCCGGGCTCGACTACCTGATGACGCTCTACGCCCACCCCGGGCTCGATCGCGCCGAGCTCGAGCGCGCCCGGGCGGCGGGGGTGGTGGCGGTAAAGTGGTACCCGCAGGGGGTGACGACCAACAGCGACGCCGCCGCGGCGCTCGAGGCCTGCTACCCGGTCTTCGCCGCGGCCGAAGAGCTCGGGCTGGTGGTCTCGTTGCACGGCGAGATGCCCGATGACCCCGCGCACGGGATCGATCGCACCAACGCGGAACAGGCCTTTCTCCCCCGGCTCGCGGCGCTGCACCAGCGCTTTCCGCGGCTGCGGATCATCTTCGAGCACGCCACCAGCCGCGAAGCGGTGGCGGTCGTCCGCGACCTCGGCGAGACGGTGGCCTGCACCATCACCGCGCATCACCTTGAGCTGACCGCGGCCGATTGGCAGCTGGACCCCCACAGCTACTGCAAGCCGGTGGCCAAGGCCGACGCCGATCGCGACGCCCTGCGCGCGGCGGCGATCTCGGGCCACCCGCGGATCTTCTTCGGATCGGATTCGGCGCCGCATCCGGCGGCGGCCAAGGCCGGCGCGCATCCCGCAGCCGGGGTGTTCACCGCGCCGGTGCTCGCTCCGCTACTGGCGACCCGGTTCGAATCCCTCGGGGCGCTGCCCCGATTGCGCGATTTCGCCTGTGTCCACGGCGCTGCCTTCTACGGCCTGCCGCCCCCCGCGGGGTCGCTGCGTCTGGTGCGGCAGCCATGGACGGTGCCGGCGGCCTACGGCGAGGTGGTACCGTTCGCCGCCGGGCGCCAGCTCGCATGGCGCTGCACCTGAAGCCGGCGGCGGTCTGCGCATTGTGGCGGCAGGCGGCAGCAAGTCTGCACAGCGGCTGCTCAGCTGGCGATAGGAATGAACCGTGGGCCCGGCATCGCGTTTGCAGAGGACGATAGTGCCATATCGTCCAGCTCCTGGGCCGCCCGGCCCCATCGTATGCATGGAGGCTTCCCAGCCATGACCCGCCTGTTGTCGTTCGCCTTATTCGTCCTCCCCATCTATCTCGCCGCCGCCGACGGCAACGGTGAGATGGAGCGCCCCAAGGAGGCCGCGGCCATCTGGGCCCGACAGGAGTCCACCGCGGCACGGCCTTCCGGTCCGGCGCCGGTGTTCACCGGCTGCCAGATGTGGGGCGGTCGGGCCGATCGTGACTACAAGCCCTTCTTCCAGTGGGAGATCCGTCTCCAAGGCGGAACCGAAGGCATCCGCGACCTGCGGTTCCGTATCGTGCCGCTCGACGCCAAGCTCGAGCTCATCGGCCGACGCCCCGGGTATTGGCGTTCGCTCGGGAGCCTCGCCGCCGGCGAGACGACCACGTTCTCCTACAAGCTCAACTGCCCCAGCCCGATGGCCTACCGTTGCGAGCTGGAGTGGCAGGGCGGCAGCGAGGATTACTACGCCAGCGACAAGACCGCGCTACCCGAGCCGCGCGGCCCGGTCGAGGACCGGCCGATGCTGATGTGCCTCGAGCCGATGCAGAACTACATCGACAAGCGCCGGCTCGGCCAGGTGGGTTTCTATCTGCGCAACGACGGCGGTGCCGCGGCGACGGGGGTCTCGGTGGTCATCGAGCTGATCAACGGCTCCGGCGAGGTCGTCAAAAGCCATACCCACGTGCCCGCGGGCGGGACGATCGAACCGGGCTACGCCGAGATGCAGGAGGTCGAGATCCCCGATTGTCCGCCGTTCAGCCGGGTGCGGCTCAAGGCCAGTTCCGATGAGGAGGGGCAGCCGGGGCCGCTCGACCCCGGGCGCTTCACCGACGTTGCCGATATCGAGGTCGCCGAGGTCGTGGTGGAGGGCGAGACGCTGCAGTTCAAGGTCCGCAACGGCCTGCCAGAGGACCTGGACGCGGTCACCATCTCCTTCGATCTCGAGAACGACCAGGGTCGGGTGGTCAAGCATCTCGACGTGACCACCGAGGATCTGCCCGCCGGCGAGATCCGTCCGCTCGCGGCGGACATCGCCGGGGTCGAAGGCATCGCTGGCTACCAGATCGGCATCGCCTTCGGTGCGCCGCCACCGGCCCGAGCCGCGGGTGGGCAGCAGAGCGCGGGCAAGCCGAGCATCACCGCTGCGCCGTTGGTGCTCACGCTCGAATCGACCACGGTCACCGACACGGGGCTGGCGGTGACGGGCATCGTGGTCAACGCGGGTGAGGCGGATCTGCCGGGGATCACCTGCACCCTCGAGATCGGCGGGCCGGGCGGTGGCCGGGCGAAGCGCGAGATCGCCGTGGGCGACCTGGGCGCCGGCGAGGAGCACCGCTTCGAATTGACCCTGCCGGACCTGGACGGAGTCGCCGGGATGGGGCTGTCGTACACCACCGGCGGCTGATGACCCCACCGGCCGGAAACGTCCTCGACGCCTCGTGTAGTCACACGACCAGCGACCAGCGACCAGCGACCAGCAAGAAGCGACCAGCCACCAGCAGGACGGGTCCCTCAGAGCTCCAAACCTCGGCACCGCCAGCGAGTGGAGCTCAGCCAGGCTTGGCTGGGCGACCGGCCGACCGAGGCCGTGGGGGTGTGCGCCGAAGGCGCGAGGGGGCAGCGCCCCCTCTGATGGGGACGTCAACGGTGATGGCGTCTTCAGATTCAGCGGGGGCGCTGCCCCCGCTGAAGTCTGAAGTCTGGAGTGCCTGCACCGGGTGCGTGGGGGGGGATGACCGCTGGACCCTTGTGTCATCGCGGCAAGGCTGGCGGGCGCAGGAGGCGGGATGAGCGGCAGCGCGGTGTTCGGGATTGGAACGGTGGTGGTCGATCATCTGCTGGTCCTGCCGCAACTGCCCGCCCCGGATAGCAAGGTGGAGGCGGTGACGGATCGGCTGCAGGTCGGTGGTCCCGTGCCCACCGCCCTGGCCCAGGCGCGGCGCTTGGGTCGCAGCTGCGCTTTCGCCGGCGCCTGGGGCGACGACCCCTACGGCGCGCTGGTGGCGCGCGAGCTCGCGGAGTGGGGGATCGACTGCGCGGGTGCGCGCGCGATCGCCGGGGCGACGACCGGTCTGGCCCAGGTCTGGGTCTGCCGGTCCACCGGCACCCGGAGCATCGCCTACCGCCGTATGGACCCCGCGAGCCTGCCTTTCGATGCGCAGGCGGCAGCGGGGCTGGCGGAGGCGCGGATCCTGCATCTGGATGGCTGGCCGCCCGCCACCGCGCTCGCGGCTGCGCGCGCGGCGCGTACGCACGGCGTGCTGGTCAGCCTCGATGTCGGCAACCCGAAACCGGGCAGTGCGCAGCTGCTCGCACACGTCGACGTGGTCAACTGCCCGCGGCGCCAGCTGGCGGCCCTGACCGGCGAGCACGACGCGATGGCCGGCATCGCCGCGTTGCGCGCGCAGGGGGTGCAGACGGTCACGCTGACCGATGGCGAGCGCGGCGCGTTGTTGGCCCACGGGGAGACGGTGGTGGAGCAGCCGGCCTTTCCGGTGACGGTCGCCGATTCCACCGGTGCTGGCGACATCTTCTGCGGCGCGTTGCTGCACGGCCTGCTCGTCGGTTGGGATCCGGCGCCGATGCTCGCCTTCGCCCAGGCGGCCGCGGCGCTGGCCTGCACGGCGGTGGGCAACCGCGCCGGGCTCGCCGATGCCGCGGCCATCGACGCCTTCCTGAGGGAACGGGGGGCGCCGCGACCGGGAGCCTGAGGCGCGGTCACCAGACCTGGCGATCGAGCAGGCGGTAGCCGATGGCCTCGCTGACCGCCTCCACCCCCGGGGTCACGGCGCCGTCGAGATCCGCGATCGTCCGGGCGACCTTGAGGATCCGGTCGTGCGCCCGCGCGCTCAGGCCGAGCTCGTCGACGGCCTGGTGCAGCAGGGTGCGGGCGTCATCGCTGGGCCGGGCGTGGCGGCGTAGATTGCGGCTATCGAGCGCCGCGTTGGTGCATCGCTGGCGGGCGAGCATGTGGTTGCGCGCACGGAGCACCTGCTCGCGCACGCTGGCGGTGTCCGGTCCATCGCGCGGCGCATCGAGGACCTCGGGCCGTTGGGCCGGCACCTCGAGATGGATGTCGATGCGATCGAGCAGGGGCCCGCTGATCCGCGCGCGATAGCGGTGGATGGCGTCCTGCGAGTCGGAGCAGGCGCGCGAGGGGTGCCCGAGATAGCCGCAGGGGCAGGGGTTCATCGCCGCGACCAGCATGCAGCGCGAGGGGAACTCCAGCCGGGCGGCGGCACGGCTGATGGTCAGACGGCCGTCTTCGAGCGGCTGGCGCAGCGACTCGAGCACCGCGCGGGGGTATTCCGGTAATTCGTCGAGGAACAGCACCCCGTGGTGGGCGAGGCTGACCTCGCCCGGCCGCGGTACCGATCCGCCGCCGATCAGCCCGACCGCGGAGATGTTGTGGTGCGGCGAACGGAAGGGGCGGCGGCGCACCAGCCCGGCGCCATCGACCAGCCCGGCGACCGAGTGGACCCGGGTCACGTCGAGCTGTTCGTCGAGCGTCAGCGGCGGAAGCAGGCCGGGCAGGCGACGGGCGAGCATGGTCTTGCCGCTGCCGGGTGGCCCGATCATCATCAGGTTGTGACCGCCGGCCGCGGCGATGGCCAGCGCGCGCTTGGCGTGTTCCTGGCCGCAGACGTCGCTGAGATCCGGACCGTCGCTCGGCGCCGTGTCCGCGTCGACGACCCCGGAGGGAACCGGTGGCAGGTGCTCCCAGCCGTGGCGCAGGGCGGTGGCGAGAACGGCAAGGTTCTCCGGTGCGTGGACCTGGAGTCCATCGACCACCGCCGCTTCGCGCGCGTTGGCGGGCGCGACCACCATCCGGGCGAAGCCCGCGGCGCGGGCGGCGAGCGCACAGGCCAGCACGCCGCGTACTCCGCGCAGGCTGCCGTCGAGCGCGAGCTCGGCGAGGAACACCGTGTCGTTCGGGGCTGCGAGGCCGTTCTCGCTCATCGAGGCGGTCAGGCCGACAGCGATGGCAAGGTCGAAGGCCGGCCCCTCCTTGCGGCGGTCGGCGGGGGCGAGGTTGATGGTCAGGTAGTCGTTGGGTCGATGGCCGAGGTGGCTGGCGAAGATCGCCGGTATCACCCGATCGATCGACTCGCGCACGGCGGCATCGGGCAGACCGACCACGGTGGTCCGCCCGACGTTGTTCGGCGATTCGCTACGGCTGACCTCGACCGCGACCGGATAGCCATCCACGCCCTCGAAGCCCGCGGCGGCGATACGCACCATCTGCATAGGACATATGGTTGAGGGCGCAGGGTCGGAATCAACCTGTTTTGCCTGGGCGGGGGCTGATGGCTGATAGCCATGGCCGATGGGGGGTTTTCCTCGGTGTGGCGCTGCCACCCCCTCGCCATCCCGCCTCGTATCGGCCCATCCGAGGCTGCGCCTTCGGCGCATCCCAGCTGCGCTTGCTCCTCGCTTCGCAGCGCAGCTGGGGTGTGCGTGAGCGCGCGAAGCGCCCCCTCTGAGGAAGCATCGTTCACGGCCCGGGGCGTGAAAGGCGGGCGGGTCTCGCGTTGCTTTGCCTAGTTGTCCTGTAAGCTCCGCAGTAGAGGACGTCCCCGATGAAGATGGCTCGTGTACGTACGACGCTGATATGTTTGACGGTCCTTGTGGTGCTCGCGGGTCAAGGGTTCAGCGGTTTCGTATACTGTTCCTCTGGTGCGGACCACGCGGCGATAGAGCTTCCGGCGCACGCCCATCACGCCCATCACGCCCATCACGCCCATCACGCCCATCACGCCCATCACGCCCATCACGCCCATCACGCCCATCATGATCACGGAGCGACCGATCAGCCGACGGCGGGCTGCCGTTGTCTTCCGGTCGATTGCGAGGACGTCCCGCTTTCGCTGGTCGCCGCGCTACAGGCGACGTCGGGGCCCGTACTCGCGGCGCTCCCTTCCGCGCCCGTTTTTCCCGCCTTCCTGCTCCAGTCGGCCCTTTGGCGGCTCTCGGCTGAGAGCATGTACGAGTACGAGCGTCCGCGCTCACCGCCCGGCCTGCGGGCGCTGCGGACCACCATCCTCCTGATCTGATCACCTCCCTCGATCCGGCCGGCGCAGCTCGGCGCCGGCCCCCATCGAGCGGAGGAATTTTGTCGTGCATGCACACAGATCGCGCCGTGGCGCAGCCGGAAGGCTGATCGCCAGCGGTACGACCACGATCGTGGTCCTGACCCTGATTGGCTGCGCCCGTTATCGCCCGGCCCCGCTGGCTCTGGTGGACACCTATGACCAGTGGGCGGCAATGGACGCCGTGGACGCCACTCGAGCGGTGGCAGAGGCCCTCCCGCCGGCGGCGGCCCCCGCGGCCTATGATCTCACCGACGGCATCTCCATCGCCGAGGCCGAGGCCGTGGCACTGTTTTTCAACCCGCAATTGCGGGCCCTGCGCTTGCGAGCCCGGATCCCCGAGGCCGCGGTCGAGCACGCCCGGCTGTGGGAGGATCCCGAGTTGGCGGTGGATGGCGAGCGTGTCCTCGAAGACGCCGAAGAGCCCTGGGCCTTCGGCGCCGGACTCGCGCTCACCATTCCCCTTTCCGGCCGACCCGCGGTGCGTCGCCGGCTGGCTGCCGCCGAGGCGGAGTCCGCGCTGGCTGGCGTGGTCGGCAGTGAGTGGGCGCTGGTCAATCGGGTCCGCGGGGCCTGGCTCGACCTCGCCGGCACCACCGCCCGGCGCTGGCTGATCGCCACCTGGCGCGACGAGTTGCGTTCTTTGGCCGACGCCGCCGAACCCCTGGTGGCGGCCAAGAAGCTGGCCCGTATCGACGCCCGGGCCCTGACCGTCGCGGTGGCCCAGTCCGAGGCGGATCTGCGGGAGGTGGCGAGCGATGCCCGGCTCGCCCAGCTGGCCGTGCTGCGTTTGCTCGGACTGCACCCCCATGGGGATTGGGCCCTGGAGGCCTCGGTGGCGGCGGTGGTGGCGCGCGTGCCGCGTAGCGATCAGACCGACGATTTCGAGGGGCTGCTGGACCATCCCAATCTCCGCGAGGTGATTGCGGCCTACGCCGTGAGCGAACGGGCCCTGGAGCTGGAGGTCCGCAAGCAGTATCCCGATCTGACCGTCGGCTTCGGTGCCGGCTCGGACGAGGGCGCCTCGCAGATCGCCTTCGGTTTCGGGCTGGTGCCGATCCCGCTGTGGAATCGCAACCGCGGCGGTATCGCCGCGGCCCGGGCCGAACGCGCGGCCTCCGCGGCCGATGCCCAGAGCGTGTTGCGCACGGCGGTGCACGATGTCGCACTCACGCGCGCCCGGCTCGAGGGCGCGCGTGAGCGATTGGATTTCGTCCGCGACGAGCTGGCTCCCCAGGCCGACGCCCAACTGCTGGCGGCCAAACGGCTGGCCCGCCTGGGTGAGCTCGACGTGCTGATGTTGCTCGACGCCGTCTCCGCTGCCCACGATGCCCGCCTGCGCCTGCTCGACGCCAGGCTCGCGGTGCGCCGTTGCGAGCTCGAACTCGCCGCTTTGCTTCATCCACCGGGGGCGCGAGAGCGCGCCGCCCCTCCCGCCCA
Organism: Planctomycetota bacterium; assembly: GCA_041641915.1. Classification (GTDB taxonomy): domain Bacteria; phylum Planctomycetota; class UBA11346; order UBA11346; family UBA11346; genus SLQH01. The sequence continues at coordinate 196 of JBEPXK010000071.1, read as the reverse complement.
ACACGACGATTCGCCCCCAGCTACGGATACGGAGGTGACACCGTGAAGACGGGTCCCTCAGAGCTCCGGGAAAGGCTACCAAACCGATCCCGGCCTTGCGCGCGTCAGCGCGGCGCCGAGGGGGTCATGGGGGCCGGGCCGGCCCCCATCGGCCGACAGAGCCCTGTTTTCCGCCGAAAATGGGCCGAAGGGCGGA
>JBEPXK010000070.1:0-11559 GCA_041641915.1 Planctomycetota bacterium | reverse complement strand
GGCGGCATGGGGGTGATCTACCTCGCCCACCGCAGCGATGACCCCACAACCGCGGTGGCGATCAAGATGGCCAGCCGCTGCGACGTGGAGACCGAGGCCCGCTTCCGCCAGGAGATCGCCGCCACCCGCTCGCTCGACCACCCCGGGGTGGTGCGGATCCTCGACGCGGGGCGCCACGGCAGGCGGCCCTGGTACGCGATGAACTTCGCCGGGCACGCCAACCTCGCCGACGTGCTCGCGGTCCGCGGCGCCGGTGCGCCGGATGACCTCGGCTCGCTGATCGCCGGCATCAGCGCCGGCCGGCTCCAGCCGCTGCCGCTCGATCAGCGCATCGGCCTGCCTACCACCACCGCCGTGGCGCTGATGCAGCGCATCGCCCGGATCGTCGCCCATGCGCACTCCCGCGGCGTGCTCCACCGCGACCTCAAGCCGGCCAACATCCTGCTCACCGAACACGGCGACCCGGTGCTGGCCGATTTCGGCGTGGCCCAGAACCTGTTCAGCAACCTGCGCCTGACGGCCGACAACGAGGTCGTCGGTTCGCTGACCTATATCGCCCCCGAACAGCTCGGCGGCGCCGAGTGCGACGAGCGCGCCGATGTCTATGCCCTCGGCGCGATGCTGCATGAATGCCTCGTCGGGCGTCCGCCCGAACGCCGCCAGAGCGGCTGCGAGGCCCTGGACCTGCCCGGCCACACGCCCCGACCACTGCGGCGCATCCTGTCACACGCGCTCGAGCCGCGACGGCGGGATCGCATGCGCAACGCCACCGCCCTGGCCAGCGATCTCGCGCGCTACCAGCGGGGCGAGCAGATCCAGGCCCGCTCGCCGTCGCTGCCCCGGCGGCTGACCCATCACGTCTCGCGCCATCCGCTGATCGCCTCGCTGCTGTGCGCGATGCTGATCGTCACCGCCCTCACCGTGTTCGTCAGTTACGAGATCCTGCGACAACAACGCGCGGACTGGCGCGCACCGAGCATCGACCTGTACACCGCCCTGATCCCGGAGGTCGGCCTGCGCGCCTCGGGCCACGAAGGGTTCCTGGAATTGGAGGGCGATGCGCAGAGCGTGCGGACGCGCACGCTCGAAGGCGGGTTCGTGGCCCTCGCCGACGGCCAGGGCATCACGGTCGATACCAGCCTCGGCTACCAGGGCCACCATGTCCTCGCGGTGCATACGCCCACCGCGGCCGGCCTGCGGGTGGTGGCCAGAGCGCGAGCACCGCTGGAGCGTCCTGGCGAGATCAGCGTGTTCCTTGGCGGCAGTACCAGCTGGCAGCAAGGCTATACTTTCCAGCTCGGCGCCTACGAGAACAGCTGCGCGCTGCTCAAGCGCGCCGGCCGCACCCTGTGGATGGGACCGGGCACCATCACCCCCGGCGCCAGCTACGCGGTCGGCCTGGAACGGATCGGCGATCGCATCCGTGCTTCGGTCGACGGGGCGACGGTGGTCGAGGTGCGCGACCTGCTGCCGCTCGACGGCCGGCTCGCCGGCTGCTTCACCTACCATACGCCCGGCGTGATCGCTTCGCCGGTATTCCAACGCCTGCGCGTGGCCGAAGCCGACCTGCCGGACCTCGCGCCGCCGGAATGGCTGGTGGTCCGGCTCGCGCTCACCGGCAAGCGCACGCCGCCGCCAGCGGGCGCGCAGATTCTCGATCGCGCCCGCGCGGTGAGCGATGACATGCTCGCCCGGCTCGATCCCGCCGACGCCCGCTTCCGCGACCACCTGTTGCGTCGCGGTGCGTTGCTCGACCTCAGCGACCCCACCGCGCGCCAACGGCACGTCCGCGTGCTGCACGACCACGCCGCCCAGCTGGCCCACCGCGCGGTCTACCACCGCCAGCTGATCGAGGGCTCCGGTCTTGCGCGCAACGATCCCGGGCTGGTGCCATACATCCGCCGCGCACGCACGGCGCTGCAGGAACCGGACGAACGCGCGCGCTTCGCCTGCTGGGTCGAGCGCGACCTGACCGGGCGCGCGCGTCTCGCCGCGCTCGAGCTGCTCCTGCCCGAGATCGATCCACGCTCGCCATTGAGCGACTTCCTCACCCGTCAGCTGGCGACCGCCCACGCCGAGACCGCCGGCAACTGGGACCGCTCGCAAGCGCTGCTTGAACAGCTCCAGGCGCAGACGCGCGAGACCTATTGGGTCCGTCTGGCCCGGCGCACGCTCGCCTTCTGGCGCTACCGGCGCCGGGATTTCACCACCATGGACCGCGAGGCGGTACTCACCGCGATCGAACGCTTCAGCGGCGGGCTGCCGCATCTGCGCCATCAGGCCTTCCGGGTCCAGCTGTGCCTCGGCGGCTACTGGAGCCTGCCCGGCCTCGAGCTCGCCGAGTCGAGCCGGGCCGCCCGCGATGCGCTGTTGCAGATGCTGCGCGGCGAGTCCCCGGCACCGCTCACGCTCGCACGAGTCGACCTGGCCGATCCCCTCTCGCTCGAACGCGAACACGCCCGGATGGCGGCCGAAGCCGCCCTGCTGGCCGGCGAGCTCCCCCCCGCGCTGATCCCATTGCTGGAGATGGCCGACCACCCCTCGCCGCGCAGCCCTGCGGACCTGCGCCGCGACTACCCCTGGCTGCTCGACGCCACCGGCGACCCCGCGCTCCCGCTCGACCACATCCGCGTGCGCATGCTGGCGGGGTTGTTGGCCGCTGATCCGAACAATGAACTATTGCGTACGGCCTGCTGGCATGCCTGCCAGCAAGGCCATCCCGGCGAGCTGCATCTCGCCCTGCCGCTGCTCGTACACGAAGCCCGGATCCCGCAACGGCTGCTCGACCACAGCCGGGGGTGGGTGCGCGAAGCCCTGCGCGAGTTGTTCCTCAACCCCGCCGACAGCGGCCGGGCACGACCGGACCTCGACCGGTCGCTCGGCCGTCTGCTTGCGCTGATGCTCGCCCGTCGCGACCTGGACACCGGCGCCCTGGCCCAGGCCCACGACCGCCTCACGCGTCTGGCCGCGACCGGTCCGGCCCATCCCTACGCCCGCATCGCCCGGCGTATGCTCGCGGAGCGCGCGCCGTGAGCCAGGACGCCTTGCTTCCCCACCCCGAGTGCATCGGCCCCTACCACATCGAATCGGTGCTCGGCCAGGGCGGCATGGGGACGGTGTTCCTCGGGCGCGACCAGAACCGACGCCCGGCGGCGATCAAGCTGGCCACCGGCCTCGACGAACGCGGCCGCCGCCGCTTCGAACGCGAAGTCGGCGCCTGTCGCCGGCTCGATCACCCCGGCATCGTCAAGGTCCTCGACCTCGGCCTCCACGAGGGCCAGCCCTGGTACGCGATGGAGTACCACAGCGCGGTCAGCCTGGCCCAGCTGCTGGCCTGCTCCCAATCCGGGAGCCCAGAGGACCTGCCGGCGCTGATCGCGGCAATCGAACGCGGCGAACTCAGCCCGGCGCCGCCGCACTGTCGCCGGTTGCTCCCGCGTACCGTGGCGATCGACATGATGATCGGCATCTGCGCCGCGGTCGTCCACGCCCACTCGCGCGGCCTGATCCACCGCGACCTCAAACCCGAGAACATCCTGCTCGATCCTGCCGGTCAGACGCTGGTCGCCGATTTCGGTCTCGTCGTTGACCTCGACCAGCAACGCCGATTGACCCAGACCGGCGGCGTCATCGGCACCTTCGGCTATGCTGCGCCCGAAGCCCTCCAGGCCGCGCGTACCCTCGATGAACGCGCCGATGTCTACGCCCTCGGCGTCATCCTGCGCGAGTTGCTCACCGGGATCCCACCCGGTCCCGATGCGCTGCGCCCGGCCACCGGTGGCGCCCGACTCCAGCCAGACCGGCAGCGCCTCGCCCGACTGCCACGCCCCCTGCGGGTGGTGATCGAGCGCGCGACCCATCCCCGGGCCGACCGGCGCTACCACAGTGCGCTCGCCTTGTTGGCCGACCTCCAGCGCTTCCAGCGCGGCGACCGGGTGCTGGCCCGACGCGATCCCTGGTGGAGCCGATTGCGTCCGTGGTTCGCCCGCCACCGCGGGCCCGCGGCCGCGCTGCTGCTGCTGGGACTGTCGGCCGGCGCGCTGGGGGTGCGCGCGTTCATGCTCCAGCGCCTCGAGGCGTCGCGCTGGGGCGACCCGCTGCTCGATCTGCGGGCCGACCAGGATGCCGGCATCGCCCAGCTGCTCGACCCCCTGCAAGCCCCCGATGCCGACGTGCCCGTCGCCGGTGCCGATCGCCTGCTCGCCGCTCCGGCCCCGGTCTTCGGCGATCAACGCATCCGCGCCGACTTCCGCACCGGCGGGCCAGGCGCGCGCATCGGCGTCCATCTCGCCGCCGCAGACGACGGCAGCGGCGGCTACCGCCTCGAACTCCCGGTCGCCGGCAACGAACCGGCCCGGCTCAGCCGCGGCGCGGAGGTCCTGTGGCTGGCCGACCGCCAGCTCGAGGCCGAGAGCGCGGTCAGCCTCGAACTCGAGCTCCATGACCACGTCCTCAGCGCCCACCTCGACCACCGCGAACTGGTGCACATCATCGAGCCGATTCCCCGCTTCGGCGGTATGGCCGGAGCCACCATCCGTCCGGCGGGCGCGATCGCCGTCCCGACATGCACCGGCCTGAGCCTGCGCGGTCGCACCCTGCCGCGCTTCCAACCCGCCAGCTGGCTCACCGTTCGCCTGGTCGGCCTGCTGCGCGACAGCGAACCATCGCTGCGCCGCACGCTGTGGGACGAGGTCCGCACCACCTGCGAAGAGCACCTGCAGCGTAGCGACGGCGCCCCGGCCGCCCGGCACCTGCTGCTCAGCGCCTGGTCGGCGATCGCCGCCCTGCCACCCGCGCTGCGCCCCGATGACGATACGCCGGACCTCACAGGGGCGATCGAGACGGTCGCCGGCAGCTTCCCGGCCGCCGGTCGCGATCTGCGCTGGCACCGGACCCGCGCCCGCGCCCTGTTGCCGCTCCAGCCCGGCCGGAGCGACGACCTGCTCGCCTTCACCACCGGCATCTGGCGCACCACACCCGGGCAACGCGACGCCCTGCTGCTGTGGTTGCTCAACACCGCCGCGGTCCGCGATGCCGGCAGCTGCCTCGACCACGCCGTGGAGCTGGCCCGCAGCACCGACCACCGCGGCCCGGCGGCGCTGCTGCTCGCCGAGCGGGTGCTCGACCACGTCTGCTGGAATCCCCCCGCGCGAGCCTGGGCCGCCGGCCTGCTCGCGACCGCGCCCACACCCGGACCCGCCCGGCACGAGGCCTGGTGGCGCGAGCGCCTCGGCGCGCCCCCGCTGCCGGCAGGGCCGACGGAGGCGCGGCCATCGGCGGCCGGCGCCGCCTGGCGCATCGGCGCGATGCTGCCCGAGCGCGCCAGCACGGAACCGGTGGGTGCCTACCCCCAGCGCAGCATCGCCGAACTGGTCCTCGGCGCGCAACCCGAACTCCGCTTCGCCGCCATCGAGGCGCCCAGCGCCTGGACGCCCGCCGAACGCCGCTGGCTGACGGCCGCCCAGGACGGCCTGCTGCCGCCGCCAGCGGCCTGGGATGTCCCTGCCCTGCATCAGGAAGACGCGCGCGCGGCGCTACGCGCCTGGTTTGCCGACCCGCAGCCGGTGGGCGACCTGGTCGCCGCACTCGCGGCTGCCGGCGACGATCCGCTCACGATCCCCTGGCATCGTATCGCCGCCGCCGGTCTGGTGCTGCGACCGCACGACCCCGCCCCGCGCGCCCTGCTCGCGGCCCAACCGCAATGCACCCAGCTCGACCTGCCCGCGCTCGGCCTGCTGCGCCTGGCCGTGGCGGGCATCTCCCCGCCGGGCGCACTGGTCGCACGCGCCCGTGGCGAGATGGCACCGGTGCTCGCCCTGCTGGCCGATCCGCAGAACGCGCCGCCGGCCCGCGCGCCGAGCTGGCATCCCTCCCGGCCCCTGCTCGACCTCGCGCTGGCCGTGGCCCTGTTGCGCGGCAACCGCGCATCCGCCGGCCTGGCCGCACTCGAGCGGCTGGCCACCGCCTCGCCGGCCTGGCCCGAAGCCCTAGCGGCCGATCTGCTGCGCCGCAGCGCCATGGCTGGCGATACGCCCTGGTGAGGTCAGCGGGACCGGCACTTGCGCACCAAGCGACAGTCATAGCATGCGCCGTTCCATGACTGTCGGCCGCCTGCGCATCCACCGGCCTTTCCTCCCGCTGCTCGCCCTGCTGCTTTCGGCCCTGGCCGGGCCGCGACCCGACCAGTCGGCCGCGACCGCCGCGCCCTGCGCCGAGTTGCATGCCTGCGCCCCGCGCAGCCTGAGCGAGGCCCCGGTCGCGGCGCGCAGCATCCAACGCCGTCCCACAGCGCCTCCGGCCGATGTGGCCGGCGCGATCGCCGGCCCGAGCCGCGCGCGATCGCACCCGTCGCTGGTCTGGTTCAGCGGCGCCGGCGGTCCCCGCGCACCCTGAATCGCCTCGCTGCGCCCACCTGAGGCCGCCGCGGCGCACGCCTTGCCGCGGCGCGGTCGTCCATTCCCTCCGTCCCTAGAGAGCATCGCCATGCACCGTATCTTCACCCTTCTCTGCCTCGCCGCTGTCGCCTTCGCCGAACAGACCGCCGCCAACGGCACCGACACCGGCGGCGCCGACACCGGCACTGGCACCGGTGGCGGCGAGGCCCAGCCGTCCCAGGGCATGGACATGGGGCTGATCCTCCTGGTCGTCTTCGGCTTCCTCATCTTCTCGATGTTCAACGCAGCGCGGAAACAGAAGAAGGAGCAGCGCGCCAAGCAGGAGCGGATCAACAAGCTGAAGATCGGCGACAAGGTCATGACCGTCGGCGGTATCTGCGGCGCGGTCGAGCGCGTCGGCGAAGACAGCGTCGACCTGCGCACCGGCGGTTCCGACGGCGCGGTGATCACCTTCTCCAAGCAGGCGCTCAACCAGGTGATCGATGAAGAGACCGCGGCCAAGGACCAAGAGGACTGACGTGAACCGCGGCCTGCCCGTCATCATCGCCGCCGCGGCCGTCGCCGCCGCCATCCCGCTGATCACCATCCGCTGCATCGGACCGGTGAGTCAGGATGTGACGGTCACCGAACTGCGATTCGCCTGTCGGGCCTATCTGCCGCCGACGCTGAGCCCGAGACAGGCCGAAGCGACCATGGACCGGGTCACCCACGTCTTCGCCCACCGCCTCGGCCTCGCGGGCATCGGCAATCCGGACATCGCCGTCAGCGACGACGGTGCCGGCGCGATCCACGTCGCCTTCGTCGCGCCCGACGAACCGACCGACACCTATCGCCCCCTGCTCACCGCGCCGGGCCAACTCGAACTGCGCGGCGTGGTCGCGCGCGGCACCACCGCCCCGCCCCCCGCGACCGGCGGGCAGGCCCCGGCGGTCGACCTGACCCTGACCGGGATCCCCGCACCGGATGGCGGCACCCGCACCCTGACCCTCGGCCCGGACGTACTCGCGCCGCCGCCGACCCCGCCGATGACCGACGCAACCGCAGCACCGGAAACGCCCGCGCCAGACGACGACCAGGGCGAGACCGCAGCGGCGCAGCCAGACGAGCCGGAACCCCCGCCGGTCACCACCGCCGCGATCGCCCTGCACAACCAGCGCCCGGCCCTGGCGCTGACCTTCAGCGACCCGGCCGCCGAGCGCGTGGCCGCACTGACCTCGGCGATCGTCGCGCGCCGCGCGGCCGATCCGCAGGCCCCGGCAGAGGTCGCGCTGCGGCTCGACGACCAGCTGATCTCGGTCGCCGAAGTGGTCCGGCCGCTCGAACACCGCCTGATCCTCACCGGCCTGCCGCGCGCACACCTCGACCACCTGGTGGCGATCATCGGTGGCGGCCCCTTACCCACGCCGGTGGACATCACCGACGCCAGCAGCGCCACCCGCAGCAGCCGCGAGGGGACGCACCGCCGCGCGCCACTCGCCGTGGCGCTGCTGGTCTCCGGCGCCTGCATCCTCGCCTGTGCCCTCGCCTGGCACCGTGACAGGCGCGAGCGCCGCGCGCGCCGCAGTCCCGATTCCCAACCATCGCTGACCGATCGGGCCGGCGATCCGGAGGAGAGCTGATACATGATCCGCCGTTTTCTGCTCATCGTTTTCGTCCTGGCCACCGCGCTCATTCTGCTGGTGTTGCAGAACAAGGTCCTGGTCGGCAGCCAGACCCTCCGGGCGACCGCCGACCAGGCGGACGGCGCCGTGGAGGTGGTCTTCCGCGACGTCTCCGGGCAACCGGTCCAGCTGATACCCGAGAAGGGGATCAATGTCGACTCACTGATCGAGCAGGTCCGTGACGCCCTCGCCACGCGGCTGGGCGACAAGGGCCTGTGGGAGGACACCGGGCCGGAACCGATCCCGCTCGAGGGTCGGATCAGCACCAACAACGCCAACAACCTGGTCTTCGAACTCGCCGATCCCGAGCACTTCGAGGCGGCCGAGAAGCGGATCCAGGCCAGCTCCTACGAGCATCAGAACCCACGCCGTGGCCTGTTCCACGTCAACCTCGGCATCGACCTGCGCGGGGGTGTCGAATTCATCACCCGTCTCTACGACGCCAACAACGAGGCGCAGGAGGCCACCGCCCAGGAGGTGGGAATCCTCCGCAGCCGCCTCGATGCCCGCGGCCTGACCGAGCCGCAGGTCTTCCGCCTGTCCAACGGCGACGTGCAGGTGGTCATCCCCGGCGGCACCGCCGCCGACGCCGCCGCCACCCGCAAGGTGCTCGAAACCGCCGGCGTGCTCGAATTCATGGAGGTCAAGCAGGAATACGGCCCCTCCGCCCTCCGCCAGGGCCTGATCGTGCGCCAGGAGAACGGCCGCTACGACTTCGGCGAGGGCATCAACTTCGGCATCAACGACGTGATCTACCCCGAGAAGCCGGCCTTCATCGGCGCCGAGCCGACCAGATTTTATCATCTCGGGCCGGTCCAGCTCGAAGGTGAGGATGTCGCCCGCGCCTACCCGACCATGGACCAGGGCCGGCCGGCGGTCGGCATCACCTTCACCGGCCTCGGCGCGACCAAGAACAGCCGCTTCACCACCGATGTCTACGAGCGCGGCCCCAAGGGCAGCAACACCGGCACCGGCCGCATCGCCATCTGCTTCGACCAGGTGGTGCAGTCGGCGCCGAACATCGTCAATCCCTCGAGCAAAAGCTGCGTGATCACCGGCTCGTTCACCGCGGCCGAGGTCGACAGCCTGGTCGAGGTGGTTACCGCCGGCGCGCTCAAGCGCACGCCGCGAATCCTCTCGCAACGGGTGGTCGGCCCCAGCCTCGGCCAACAGACCATCAGCAAGGCCGGCTGGGCGATGGCCGTCTCGCTGCTGCTGATCCTCGGCGGGATGATCGCCTATTACTGGTGGCGCCTCGGCACCGTGGCGGTGGCCAGCCTGGTGACCTGTATCGGCCTGATCTTCGTCGTGCTCTCGCTCTTCGGCGCCACCCTCACCCTGCCCGGCATCGCCGGCCTGGTGCTGACCGTCGGCATGGCGGTGGACGCCAACATCCTCATCTTCGAACGATTACGCGAGGAGATGCAGGCCGACGCCGACCTGTTCTCGAACATCGACCGCGCCTACTCGCGCGCCTTCGTCACCATCTTCGATGCCAACCTGACCACCTTCCTCACCGCGCTGGTGCTCTACTTCGTCGGCACCGGCCCGGTCCAGGGCTTCGGTCTGACCCTGATGATCGGCATCCTGACCTCGATGTTCAGCGCGATCTACGTCGGCCGTTTCCTGACCAACCTGCTGTTCAGCAAGAACCGCAGCTGCCACGTGCGCAATCTCGGCGAACTGCGTCTGCCCTACACCGCCGCGCGCAAGTACGCCTTCGCGCTTTCCGGCCTGCTCCTGCTCGTCGGCATCGCCTTCTTCGCCGGCAAGGACCGGATGGATGACAATTTCGACATCGACTTCACCGGCGGCGTTCAGGTCCAGGTGACCTTCTCTGAACCGCTGACCATCTCCGAGGTCCGCCAGCAGCTGAGCTCCTATCATCAGGCCAGACCCGAGGAGCGCGCGATCCTCGATCCCAGTCGGATCCAGGTCCTGCCCTACTACGAGGAATTCGGCGTCATCGGCGAAGCCGGCAGCCAGCAGTGGATGTTCAAGGGTCCGGACGAGAAGAGCGCCGCGCTCGAAGCCGAACGCGCTGAGCTCGAAGAGCACCGCGCCGAGCTGCGCCGCGAGGCCGACCGGCTCCAGGAGGACCAGCCGGGCGAGGCGGCGCGCATCCGCCGCGAGCAGCTGCAGCCGCTCGACCGCGACATCGAGAAGCTCACCGCGCAGATCGAGAACCGGCAGTACGAGATCCGGCGCCACTTCCGCACCGCCTTCACCAGGGATGGGGAAAGCCTGGTCCCCGCTCTGGGCAGCCAGATCATCAGCGCCGGGTGGGATGAGGACCAGCCCGAACGTCTGCAGCTGGTGCTGGCCACGCTTGCGCCGCCGGAACCGGCCGATCTGGCCGCGGTGCAGGAGCTGCTCGCACAACGCAACACCATCAGCGAGATCGTGGTCAGCCCCGGACCGGAACGCCCGGCGAGCGTCGCCCTCGACGTGACCTTCGCCACCTCCCCGACCACGCTCGAGGAACCCGCGCGCACCGGCCCGGTCGGAGCGCGCCTGCTCGCGCTCTTCGGCGGCGAGACCACGCCGCAGGCCAACCATCAGGTGGCGGTGGCCGGCGAGTTCTACGACCGCGCGGTCGAAGCGCTGGCGAACAACAACATCACCGTCAACCAGCCCTTCCCCTCGAGCCAGTCATTCTCGCCGCAGGTGGCGAGCCAGATGAAGCTCGCCGCGCTGCTGGCGATGCTGATCTCGATCGCCGCGATCCTGGCCTACATCGCCGCCCGCTTCGAGTTCATCTACGGCATCGGCGCGATCGCCGCCCTGGTCCACGACGTGACCATCACCGTCGGCCTGCTCGCCCTGTTCGGGGTGCGCATCGACCTGACGGTGGTCGCCGCGTTGCTGACGATCATCGGCTACTCGCTCAACGACACGATCGTGGTCTTCGACCGCATTCGCGAAAACGTACGCAAGCTGGCCAAACCGCTGGCCGAGACGATCGACATCTCGATCGCCCAGACCATGAGCCGGACCCTGCTGACCACCTCGACCACGCTGCTGGTGGTGGTGATCCTGTTCTTCTTCGGCGGCGAGGGCGTGGCCGCATTCAGCGCCACCCTGCTCATCGGCCTGCTGCTGGGCACCTACTCCTCGATCTTCATCGCCTCGCCGGTACTCCTGGCCCTGACCCGCGGGCGCAAGATCAAGGCGATGGCCGTCGACCCGGCCGCCGAAGGGACGAACGAAGACGAGAACGGCGTCATCGACCCGGAGGTCGAACGGCCCGAGTAACGCCGGCTGTCCGAACCCGACTCACACCGCAGCCGCGTCCCCCTGGACGCGGCTGCGGTTTTTTGGCGCCGGGGACGGAGCGGATGGTTCAGCCATCAGCCCGCCGGTCACCACTGACGGGTCCCGCAGAGCTCCGGGAAAGGCTACCAAACCGATCCCAGCCTTGCGCGCGTCAGCGCGCCGCCGAGGGGGCCATGGGGGCCGGGCCGGCCCCCATCGGCCGACAGAGCCCTGTTTTCCGCCGAAAA